>JAKAHP010000276.1 GCA_021825505.1 Pseudomonadota bacterium | reverse complement strand
AGTTGGAGCCGACGCCGGCGCGTGCGGCCGCGAAGCGCCGGGCGCCGGGGCCGAAGCCGAAGCCGAGGCGCGTGGCGCCGAGGCGGCCGGGTGCTTGGGCGCCGGCGGCCGATGCAGCCCGAACTGACCGACGCGCCCGGGGGATTGCGGCGGCTGATGCGCCTGTCGTGCCAGCGCATGGCGCTGCGCCGCCGGCAGTTGCTGATAGCGTTGCCAGGCGCGTTGGCGCTTGCTCAGCGTGGCGCGACCGGCAGCCAGGTAGTTCTCGCGTGCCACGCGGCGTTGGTGCGGCGTCATGCGCGCCCAGTCGCTGATTCGTTTCTGAAATATTGCGCGTTGTTCAGCGCTCATCGCCGGGTAACGTGCGGCAATATCAAGCCATTTCCGTTTTCGATCGGCGTTGAAACGCGGCCACTCGCGCTGCAACGGTGCCAGCGCCGTGCGTTGCTGCACGCTCAGCTGGTTCCATTGCGGTCCGGCCGCGCGTGCGCCGACCGGAAACGCCAGCGCCAGCGCCAGCAGCATCCACGCGAGCAAGCGGCCCTGCATCAGTCGCCTTGCTGCAGATATGTGCGGAAGCCGGGGTCGAGGTAAGCCTGCGGCGGCAGATCGTCGAGCAGCAGCGCGGTGTCGATGTCGGCGATGCGCTTGACGAATCGTTCCTGCTCGAAATGTTGCAGCGCATAGAGACCGTACAGCAGCGTCGGTACCGCCAGCAGCAGTCCCAGGCGCAGGCGCCAGTCGCCGCCGCCGCCATGGCCACTTCCCCTGCCGTCGGTCATGGCCAGGCGCCGCACCGGCGCGATCGCGCGCTGCGGCGAGCGGCGGTCGACGACCATCTGGCGTATGCCCTTGAGACGTTCGGCGACGCCGTCGGGCAGCTCCTCGCTGCGCGCGTTCAGGTGCCCGGCGATCAGGTAGCCGAGACGTGCCTCGGCGGCGGCGCGTGCGCGCCCGGCGCCGTCCGGTCCCCTGCTGTCCTTGTCAAGTGCCATCTTCGAACCCCCTTGCCTTCAGCGCCTTGGCCAGCGCGTGGGTCGCGCGTGAACAATGTGTCTTCACGCTGCCCTCCGAGCATCCCATCGCCGCCGCTGTTTCGGCTACGTCCATCCCCTCCCAATAACGTAGCAGGAATGCTTCGCGTTGACGCTCCGGGAGTTTTTGGATCTCGCCCTCGATGATGTCGAGGGTCTGCGCGCGCTCGAGCTGTTGGTCGGTGCCCTCCAGGCGCACGCTGGCGTGCTGCAGGTCGAGGGTGTCGAGCAGGTCGAAGTCGTCGTCGTCGCCGCCGGCGCTGAAGTCCGACATATTGCTGACCCACGCCGTGCGCACGCGGTGGCGCCGGTGCCAGTCGAGGATCGCGTTGCCGAGGATGCGCTGGAACAGCATCGGCCACTCGTCGACGCCGCGCTGCGCGTATTTCTCGCTGAGCCGGATCATCGCCTCCTGCACCAGGTCGAGCGCGGCGTCGACGTCCTGCGTCGCGTAATGCGCGCGCTTGAACGCACGTTTCTCGACCGCCCGCAGGAAGTCCGAGAGTTCTTTGTCGGTGGCCACGGCCGAGGGGATGAGGGGCTGGCGTTGAACGATCAGCCCGCCATTATGCGGTCTACCGCCAGCGCTGCAATCAGCTTTCGGTGAGCAGCGCGAAATGTTCGACGTGCGGCGGCTGGGCGAAGTACGGCCCGACGATGGCGCGCCACTGGGCGAACGCGGGCGAGCCGCGGAAGCCCACGGTGTGGTCCTCGAGCGTGTTCCAGCGTATCGTCAGCAGGTAGCGCTCGGGGCTTTCCAGCCCCTTGTGCACCTGGTGGCCGAGGTAGCCCGGGGCCTGAGCGATCACGCGGCGCACGCCGTCGGCGATCGCGGCGTCGAATTCGGCCTGGCGGCCGGGCTGGATCCTGATGTCGGCGACTTCGAGAATCATCGCGGTGTCTCCCTGTTCAGCGCGGGCCGGCCGGGCGCGGCAGCCGCTGCGGCGCAATCCTACAATGCCGGTTTTGATTCTGCCGGCCGCGGCCATGCCCCTGACTCCCATTCCCGAAATCGTCGCCGAAATCAAGGCCGGACGCATGGTCGTGCTGGTCGACGAAGAAGATCGCGAGAACGAGGGCGATCTGGTGCTGGCAGCCGAGCACGTGACGCCGGCGGCGATCAATTTCATGGCCACCCACGCGCGTGGCCTGATCTGCCTGACCTTGACGCGGCAGCGCTGCGCGCAGATCGGCCTGAAGCCGATGGTCGAACGCAACGGCTCGTCGCACGGCACCGCATTCACGGTGTCGATCGAAGCCGCCGAAGGCGTCAGCACCGGCATCTCGGCGGCCGACCGCGCGCACACCACGCGCGTGGCGGTGGCGGCCGACGCGACCCCCGCCGACATCGTGCAGCCCGGCCATGTGTTCCCGCTGATGGCGCAGGACGGCGGCGTGCTGATGCGCGCCGGTCATACCGAGGCCGGCTGCGACCTGGCCGGGCTGGCCGGGCTGGAGCCGGCCGCGGTGATCTGCGAGATCATGAACGCCGACGGCACGATGGCACGGCTGCCCGACCTCGAGCGCTTCGCCGAGCTGCACGGGCTGAAGATCGGCGCGATCGCCGACCTGATCGAATACCGCAGCCGTACCGAGAGCCTGATCGCGCGCCACGCGAGCCGACCGCTGCGCACCGCCTGGGGCACGCTGCAGGCCGTGCTGTACCGCGACGTGGCCGGTGACGGCGCGCATCTGGCGCTGGTGCACGGCACGCCGCAGGAGGCGACCGACCCGGTGCTGGTGCGCGTGCACGAACCCTTGTCGGTGCTCGACGCGCTCGACGCCGACGGCGCCGGCCATTCCTGGAGCCTGCCGGCCGCACTGCAGCGCGTGCTGGCGGCGCCGTGCGGCGTGGTCGTGCTGCTCAACGCCGGCGAGGATGTCGCCGCGCTGGCGCGGCGCTTCGATGCGATCGACGCGGCCGCAGCGCCGGCACCGCGCGGCGGCGCCGCCGCGTTGCGCAATTACGGCATCGGCGCGCAGATCCTGCGTGACCTCGGAGTGCGCCGCATGCGCCTGCTCGCGGCGCCGCGCAAAATGCCCAGCATGACCGGCTTCGGCCTCGAAGTCGACGGCTTCGAGCCGCCGCCCGCCGCGCAGCCGCGCTGAACGTCCCCCATTCTCTTTCCAGACACGGAAAACCTCCGATGCAACAAGCCCAACAAGGCCACGATCCGGCACTGCTCGACGGCAGCGCGCTGCGCGTCGGCGTCGTCCACGCGCGTTTCAACGCCGAGCTGACCGACGCGCTGGCGCAGAGCTGCCGCGCCGAACTGCAGCGCCTGGGCGTCGCCGACGACGCGCTGCGCATGGTCGGCGTCCCCGGTGCGCTCGAAGTGCCGCAGGCGCTGGCGATGCTCGCCGAAACGGGCGCGTTCGACGCGCTGATCGCGCTCGGTTGCGTGATCCGCGGCGAGACCTATCACTTCGAACTGGTGTGCCACACCTCGGCGGCGGGGGTGCAGCAGGTCGCGCTCGAATACGGCCTGCCGGTGGCCAACGGCATCGTCACGGTCGACTCGGAAGCGCAGGCGCGCCAGCGCATCGACAAGGGCGCCGAGTGCGCCCGTGTCGCGGTCGAGATGGCCAATCTGCAAATGCAATTGGGCGGCGACGATGTCGCCGTGGCGCCGTGAACCCGGCGCCGCCGAAAAGCGCGCGGCGCAAGTCGCGCGAGCTGGCGCTGCAGGGCCTGTTCGAGTGGCTGGTGTCGGGCAGCGACGCCGGCGCGATCGAGGCCTATCTGCACGAGCGCTTCCCGACCATCAAGCTCGACACCGAGCACTTCCAGCAGCTGCTGCACGGCTGCATCGAGCAGGCCGGCGAGCTCGACACGCTGCTGCAGCCCTACCTGGACCGGCCCACGCGCGAGCTGTCGCCGGTCGAGCACGCGCTGCTGCTGCTCGGTGTCTACGAGCTGCGCGCGCTGGTCGAAGTGCCTTATCGGGTGATCATCAACGAAGCGGTCGAGCTGGCCAAGGTGTACGGCGGCACCGACGGCTTCAAATACGTCAACGGCGTGCTCGACCGCGTCGCGCCGCAGCTGCGCGAAGCCGAGACCGGCGCGCGCGCGGCGCCGCCGGCGCCGCGGCCGCGGC
>JAKAHP010000024.1 GCA_021825505.1 Pseudomonadota bacterium | reverse complement strand
GCGGCCGGCACGCTGGTGCAGGCCTGGCTCGAGGAGGCCGCTGCCGTGCCGCGCCAGGCCGTGGTGCACGCCCTGCGCCGCGACGCGGGCGGCGACTGGTGCGCGCTGGACGCCGACGGCGAGGTGCTGGCGCGCGCCGCCTGCATCGTGCTGGCCAACGCGATCGACGCGCCGCGACTGCTCGCCGCCAGCGGCTTGCACGGCGCCGAGCTGCCGCTGCGCGGCCAGCGCGGCCAGGGCTTCGTGCTGCCGGAGGACGCGCTGCCGGCGCTGCGCGGCCTGGCGCGCGGGGTGATGGCCGACACCTATGCGATGCCGCTGCCCGACGCCCCTGGGCAGCTGTTCCTCGGCGCGACCTACGAGGACGCCGCCGCGACGCCGCTGGACGCCGCGCAGGTCTGGGCCCATATCACCGGCGGCCTGCAGCCCCTGGCGGGCGAACTGCCGCAGCGGCCGCCGGCGTCGGCCCGGCTGTTCAGCGGCATGCGCGCGGTCAGCCCGGACCGGCGCGCGGCGATCGGCGCCTGGCCCGATTTCGGCGCGCTGCGCACGCCGCAGGCGTCGCTGCGCGAGTGGCCGCGGCTGGACGGCCTGTATCTGCACTGCGGACTGGGCTCGCGCGGGCTGGTGATGGCCACGCTGGGCGCGCAGCTGATCGCCGCCGAGCTGGAAGGCGAGCCGGCCCCGCTGGAACGCGAACTGCTCGACTCGGTGGCGCCGGCGCGCTTCGCGCGCCGCGCGCGGCTGCGCGGCGCCTGACGCCGATTCAACCGGCTGCTCAGGCGGCGCCTATGCCCGGCACCAGCGCGCCGGGCGCGGCGCTGCCGGCGCGCTGCGCGGTGAAGTCGAGCATGCGCTGCACCGGCACGCGCGCGCGCGCCGCAATTTCCGCGTCGAGCGTGATTTCGCCGCGTCCTTCGCGCAGGCAGCGCGCCAGCGCCTCGAGCCCGTTCATCGCCATCCACGGGCAATGCGCGCAGCTCTTGCAGGTGGCGCCGTTGCCCGCGGTCGGCGCGGCGACGAAGGTCTTGCCCGGGTTCTGCTGCTGCAGCGCGTGGAACATGCCGGCGTCGGTGGCGACGATGAAGCTCGTGGCGTCGGACTCGCGCGCCGCGCGCAGGATCTGCGAGGTCGAGCCGACGACGTCGGCCAGCGCGATCACCGCGGCCGGGCTCTCCGGATGCACCAGCACCGGGGCATCGGGGTATTGCGCCTTGAGCAATTCGAGCTCGAGCGCCTTGAACTCGTCGTGCACGATGCATGCGCCCTGCCAGGCCAGCAGGTCGGCGCCGGTGCTGCGCCGCACGTAGTCGCCGAGGTGGCGGTCGGGCGCCCACAGCACCTTCTCGCCGCGCGCGTGCAGGTCGGCGACGATGTCGAGCGCGCAGCTCGACGTGACGACCCAGTCGGCGCGCGCCTTCACCGCGGCGCTGGTGTTGGCGTAGACCACCACGGTGCGATCCGGATGGGCGTCGCACCAGGCGGAGAATTCGTCGGCCGGACAGCCGAGGTCGAGCGAGCAGCTGGCGTCGAGGTCGGGCATCAGCACGCGCTTGTCCATCGACAGCATCTTGGCCGTCTCGCCCATGAAGCGCACGCCGGCGACGACCAGCGTCGTACTCGACTGGCGCGCGCCGAACCGCGCCATTTCCAGCGAGTCGGCGACCAGCCCGCCGCTGTCCTGCGCCAGATCCTGCAAGTCGGGGTGGACGTAGTAGTGCGCGACCAGGGTCGCGTCGGCCGCGCGCAGCAGTTCGCGGCATTCGTCGAGCAGCGCGGCGCGGCGCGCCGCATCGGGCTCCTGCGGCACGCGCGCCCAGGCCTCGCGCGTGCCGCAGGCCGGCGAGTCGAAGGCGACCGGGAAAGTGGCGACGGACATGGCGGATCTCCGAGGGGATGGGCAGGGATTCAGGGCAGAGATTCAGGGCAGAGATTCAGGGCAGGGATTCAGATGCCGGCGAAGCGCATCGAGTAATCGGTGGCGACGACGTCCTTCGTCAGCCTGCCTATCGATATGCGGTCGACGCCGGTTTGTGCAATGGCCCCCACGCTGCCGAGGTCGACCCCGCCCGACACCTCGAGTTCGGCGCGCCCGGCGTTGAGCGCGACCGCCTCGCGCATGCGCGGCAGGTCCATATTGTCGAGCAGCACCATGGTCGCGCCGGCGTCCAGCGCCTCGCGCAACTGCTCGAGGGTCTCGACCTCGATCTGCACGAAAACGCCCGCGGGCGCCATCGCCTTGGCGCGTTGCAGCACCGCGGCGACGCTCCCCGCCGCGGCGATGTGGTTCTCCTTGATCAGGATGCCGTCGTACAAGCCGATGCGATGATTGTGGCCGCCACCGACGCGCACCGCGTATTTCTGCGCGATGCGCAAGCCCGGGAGGGTCTTGCGCGTATCGACGATGCGCGCCGCGGTGCCGCGCACCGCGTCGACGTACTGCGCGGTACGCGTGGCCACCCCCGACAGCAGCTGCAGGAAGTTCAACACACTGCGCTCGGCGGTCAACAAGGCCCGTGCCGGGCCTTGCAGCTCGAGCACCGTGTCACCGGGCTGCAGTCGCGCGCCTTCGTCGCGAACCCAGGTCGCGTGCAGCCGTGTGTCGACTTCGCGCAACACCGCATCGGCCCACGGCCGCCCGCACAGCACCGCCGCCTCGCGCACGATCACGCGCGCCGCGCCCGGCTCCTGGGCGTCGATCAGCTGCGCGGTGAGGTCGCCGCTGCCGACGTCCTCCAGCAAGGCGAGCCGCGCGTCGCGAGCGGCGATTTCGGACAGTTCGAAGGTGGGCATCGTGACGGCGGCATGCTGGAAAAAACGCCAGTTTAGGCCAGCGCGCGGCAGCGCGCGTCCGCCACGCCTGCGCCGGCACGGCGGCGGCGTCCAGCACACGACAGTCGAATCTTGACGGTTATCAACTCCGAAAATCGACCCTCGTCAAAAATGATCGCCGAAACGGTAGCCAGTCTTGCGCCCGCTTGGTGTTAACCCCCAATTGACACCTGTATATCAGCACGAACTAATATTGATGCTGCTCAAGGCCCACCGCACCCGCCCAGGAGTCAGTATGGATACCGTCGTCGATTTCGCCCGCATTCCGCTCGACGCCCTGCGCCAGGGCGATGGAGTATCGGGCAAGCGCGTCGCGCACAGCGAGGTGATCAACGCCTGGCGTGGCGCGGCCGACTGCCGCAACTGCGGGGTGCGGCGCATCGCGCTGTTCGGTGCGCTCGGCTCCGAGGATTTCGACACCATTCACCAGGTGATCGACGACATGCAGTTCAGCGCTGGCCAGTTGCTGTTCAACGAAGGTCGGCGCGGCGAATGGCTCTATACGATCAAGACCGGCTTCGTCAAACTCGAGCGCGTGCTGCCCGACGGCACCCGACGCATCACCCGGGTGGCCAAGCGCGGCGATCTGATCGGCCTCGAGTGCTTCATCCAGCAGCCGTATATGCACCACGCCTCGGCGATCGGCGCGGTGCGCGTGTGCCGCATCCCGGTCGACGTGATCCGCAAGCTCGAGGAGCGGATTCCGAATCTGCGCCAGGAGTTTCTGGAGCGCTGGCACGCGGCGCTGCGCGACACCGACGAATGGGCGCTGCTGCTGGGTTCCGGGCCGATTCCGTCGCGCATGGCGCGGCTGCTGCTGAAACTGGCCGAACCCGAGCTCAACGATACCATCACGCTGCCCAAGCGCAGCGACCTCGGCGCGATGCTCGGCGTCGCGCTGGAGACGGCCAGCCGCGTGATCGCCCAATTCGAGCGCGACGGCCTGCTCGAGCACGTCGGTCCGCGCCTGTTCCGCGTCAACCGTGCGGCGCTCGAGGCACTGCACGCGCCGCGCAAGGCGGCGTGAGCCTGCAGGTCAGTCGGCGTCGACCCAGCGCGTGATCGGATCCCACTGCGCGAGGTCGCGCTCCACCTGATTGGGATTCAGGTCCCACAGCGTCAGCCCGTGCGCGGCCATGTGCGCATAGCTCGTGGTCGGGCGCAGCATGCCGAGCAGTTCGTGCGGCTGGCGCGACAGGAATTCGCGCAATTGCTCGGCAGCGCGCGTGCGCGCATCGACGCGAACCCCGACCAGGCCGATCTTCAGCCCCTGCAGCTTGCGCTGCGATGCGATGCGGTCGAGGAAGTCCTGCGCCGCGTAGATGTCGAAGATCGACGGCTGCACCGGCACCAGCAGCCGGTCGGCCAGCCGCAGCACGTCGTCGAAACGCCAGCCGTGCAGTCCGGCCGGGGTATCGATGACGACGTGGGTCGTTCCCGCCGGCGGGCGCGCGATGTAGTCCGGGCCGAGCTTCCAGGTGTCGATCGGCGCCGCCT
This sequence comes from Pseudomonadota bacterium, assembly GCA_021825505.1. GTDB lineage: Bacteria > Pseudomonadota > Gammaproteobacteria > Burkholderiales > Burkholderiaceae_C > Thiomonas_A. The sequence continues at coordinate 14,921 of JAKAHP010000024.1, read as the reverse complement.
GCGGGCTGCGCAAGGACAGCCACAGCTTCGACGACTGCTGGCGGTCGGCGTCGCCGAGCATCACCTTGTGGCCGCGACTGGCCCAATAACCGGCCAGCTGGGTCGACAGCGTGGACTTTCCCACCCCACCCTTGGGGTTGGCGACGACGACGACGGGCATGGATACCTCCGCTGCGGCTGAACATTGCGAATTTACGGCGCGCGCGCCCGCGCCGACAAGGGTCGCCGCGCAAAGACGCGACGCACGCGAGCGCGGCGCGGCACAATGCAGGTCGGTTTCCAGGTCAGAAGCGATGTTCAACCCGAGCAAAAACGAAGTCCGCAGCTTTTTCATCGACGCCTGGGCGCGCCGCGACGGCGTGCTCACGCCGCTGGAAACGCTGGCGGTGAGCTGGATCGAGCAGCACCCCGAATATCACGACGATCTCGCCGCGCCCGATGCGCTGCAGCGCGACTGGGGCGTCGAGCAGGGGCGCAGCAATCCCTTCCTGCATCTGTCGATGCATCTGTCGATCAGCGAGCAGGTGTCGATCGACCAGCCTCCCGGCATCCGCCAGGCCTGCCAGCTGCTGGCCGCGCGCAGCGGCGAGCACGAAGCGCAGCACGCGGTGATGGAATGCCTCGGTGAAATGCTGTGGCAGTCCCAGCGCAGCGGCCTGCCGCCCGACGGCGACGCCTACGTCGACTGCGTGCGCCGCCGCGCGACGCGCGACTGACGCACGCCGCGACGCACCGTCATGGTGCACCGCGGCGTGCTGCGCGTACGGCTCAGGGCCGGCGCTGGTCGATGGTCAGCTCGACGCTGCCGCCGCGCTTGACCTTGGCGGTGCCGAAGAGGTCGCCGCTGGCCGGCATCGCGTCGCCGGTGGCCGACAGCCTGGCCTCGATCTGCAGCGTGCCGTCGATGCTCGACAGCGGGTGCTGCGGGTCCATCGAGTTCGCATCGCTCAGCGCGAGGTCGGCCGGCAGCGACACGCCGGTTTCGCGCAGCGCCGCCACCGGCATGCGCTGGCCCGGCACGCGTGCGATCAGGTACAGCGTGCGCCCGCTCGCGGCAGCGCGCAGCTGCGGCGCCAGCACGACCTGCACATGCAGTTGCGCCGGCCCCGCGGCGGCCGCCGCCCCCGCGCCCTGTCCGCCGGCGGCGGCGCTGACTCGCGTCACCGTCGCCGCGCTGTCGGTGGTGGGCGCCATCGCGGCGTTGGCGGCGCTGCTCAGGCCCATGCGACGCCGCACTTGCGCGATCACGTTGGACAGGAACGCGGCGTCCTCCGAACCGGCCTCGACGCGCTGGCTGGCGCGCTCGAGCAGCGGCAGCGCCTGCGCATCGTCACCCCGCTGCGCGGTCGCATAACCGGCGAGCATCAGCGCCAGCACGTTGTTCGGGTCGAGCGCGAGCGCCTGCCGTGCCAGCCGCTCGGGCTTGCCCAGCGGGCTGCCGTTGGCGGTCATGGCCAGCGCGTCGGCGTACTCGGCAAGCCATTTGGCATGGCTTTGCAGCTGCGGGCCGATGCGGGCGTAGGCCTGCGCCGCCTTGTCGAACTCGCCGATCACGCTGTAGGAGCGACCCAGCATGGCCCAGCCGGACGGATCGTCCGGGTGCGCCGCGAGCTTGGCGGCCAGCGAATCGACCATCTTGCGAACTTCCGGCGGCGGCGCCGCGGTGCCGCCCTGCGCCGCGACACTGGCCGCCGGCGCCGCGCCGCCGAGCGCGCTGGGCGTGCCCAGCAGCTCGTACAGCAGCGCACCGCAGATCGGCACCATCAAGGCCAGCGCGACGATGGTCGGCGCCGCGCTGCCCGAGCGCATCTGCTGCACCACCGGCGACGCATCCTCGAGCACGCGGCGCGACAACTCGTCGCGCGCGCGCTCGAACTCGGCTTCACCCAGTGTGGCACGGTCGCGCTCGAGCGCGGCGAGCTCGTCGCGCAGCAAGCGGGCGTTGACCGCGGCGCGGTCGACGGTCGCAAGCTGGCCGCGCCGCAACAGCGGCAACACCAGAATCGACAGCACCACGACGGTCAGCGCCGCCGCGGCGAGCAGGAAGGGGGTCATTCCGTATCTCCGTTCTGCGCCAGCAGCGCGCGCGCGCGTTCGAGCTGCGCGGAGTCAAGCGGGGAGTCGGTGCGCCCGGCGCGCCGACGGATGATCAGGACCAGCACGAGCAGGCCGATCGCCAGCAGCGCGAACGGCCCCAGCCACAGAGCCCAGGTCTCGGCGACGAACGGCGGACGGAAACGCACGTAATTGCCGTAGCGGTCGACCAGGTAATCGGTGATCTGCTTGTCGGTTTCGCCGCGCTCGACCATCTGCAGCACCTGCGCGCGCAGGTCGCGCGCCAGCGTGGCTTGCGACGCCGCCAGCGACTCGTCCTGACAGACCAGGCAGCGCAGATTGCGCGTCAGCGCGAGCATGTGCTGCTCGGCGGCCTCGTTGTTGGCCAGCGGCCTGGCTTCGCCGGCCAGAGCCGGAAACGCCGCGGCGAGCAGCAGGATCAGGGCGATCAGGGTTTTCATTGGGACAGTTTCCGGATCATCGGCAGCAGCTTGGTCTCGAGCACATGGACCGTCAGCGGGCCGATCTGCTTGTAGACGATGGTGCCGTTGCGGTCGATCAGATAGGTCTCGGGAACGCCGTAGACGCCGTAGTTGATGCCGATGTTGCCGCTCGGGTCGCCCGCGACTTCGTCGTAGGGGTCACCGGCCTCGGCCAGCCAATGGCGCGCCGCGACCGGATCGTCCTTGTAGTCCAGCCCGATCAGTGGCACGTGCTGGTCGTGCGCGTAGGCCAGCAGCAGCGGGTGCTCCTCGCGGCACGACACGCACCACGAGGCCCAGACGTTGAGCAGCCAGACCTTGCCCTTGAGCTGCGACGGCGAGAAGGTACCGGTGGTCGGCTCGACCAGCTGCGCGGTGAACTGCGGCGCGGGCTTGTCGATCAGCGGCGACGGAATCATGTGGGGGTCGTGGTGCAACCCGACGTAGAGCAGCGCCAGCAGCGCCACGAACACGACCCCGATGGAAACGACACGGACGCGCATCACGATGCCACCACGCCCAACGCCAGCGCCGCACGGCGGCTCAACACCCGGTAGCGGCGATCGGCCGCGGCGGTGATGCCGCCGATGGCCATCAGCAGCGCGCCGGCCCAGATCCAGATCACGAAGGGCTTGTAGTACACGCGCACGGCCCAGGCGCCCTGCCCCAGCGACGATCCCATCGAGATGTAGATGTCACGCAACGGGCCGGTATCGATGGCGGTGTCGGTCATCACCATCGACGAGCTGCCGTAGTCGCGCTTTTCGGGCAGCAGTACCTTGTCGATCTTGCCGTTGCGCGAGAGGTCGAAGATGCCCTGCTCGGCCGTGTAGTTCGGCCCCGGCACCGTGCGCACACCCTTGAAGGTCACCTTGTAGCCCGCCATCTGCGTGTAGTCGCCCGGCGACATGCTCAGGCTGCGCTCGACCTGGTAATGGCTGACCAGCGCGACGCCGACGATGCTGACCGCCAGCCCGAAGTGCGCCAGTTGCATGCCCCAGTAGCCGGCCGGCGGGTTGCCGCTGCGCAGCCGCTCGCGCGTCTGCTTGACGGCCGAGGCCGCCAGCCACAGTGCACAGAAACTACCCAGCGCGGCGCCGGCGTTCCAGTGTCCGAGCCACAGCGGCAGCGCGATCGCGCCGAGCAGCGCGATCACCGCCGGCACGCGCATCTGCCGTGCCAGGTCGGAGGCACGCGACGAACGCCAGCGTGCGATCGGGCCGATCGCGGCGAGCAGGAACAGCGGCACGACCACCGGGACGAACACGCTGTTGAAATACGGCGGGCCGACCGAGAGCTGGCCCAGGTTCAGCGCCTCGACGACCAGGGGGTACAGCGTGCCCAGCAGCACGCTGGCCGCGGCGACGACGAGCAGCACGTTGTTGCCCAGCAGCAAGCTCTCGCGCGACACCAGCTCGAAACTGCCGCCCGGCGCGCGCGCCGGCGCGCGCAGCGCGAACAGCACCAGCGAGCTGCCGACGACCAGCGTGAACAGCACCAGGATCATCAAACCGCGACGCGGATCGGTGGTGAAGGCGTGCACCGAGGACAGCACGCCCGAGCGCACCAGGAAGGTGCCGAGCAGCGACAGCGAGAAGGTGCCGATCGCCAGCAGCACGGTCCAGTTGCGGAACGAGCCGCGCTTCTCGGTCACCGCCAGCGAGTGGATCAGCGCGGTACCGGCCAGCCACGGCATGAACGAGGCGTTTTCGACCGGGTCCCAGAACCACCAGCCGCCCCAGCCGAGCTCGTAGTACGACCAGTACGAACCGAGCGCGATGCCCAGCGTCAGCGACACCCAGGCGGCGATGGTCCACGGCCGCGACCAGCGCGCCCAGGCCGCGTCGAGGCGGCCGGCGAGCAGCGCCGCGATCGCGAACGCGAACGCCACCGCGAAGCCGACGTAGCCCATATAGAGCATCGGCGGGTGTCCCATCATGCCCGGATCCTGCAGCAGCGGGTTGAGGTCGCGTCCGTTGAGCGCCGCCGGCAGCAGGCGCTGGAACGGATCGGAGGCGAAATTGATGTAGACCAGGAAGCCCAGCGCGATCAGGCCGAGCACGCCGAGCACGCGCGCCACCATCTCATCGGGCAGGCTGCGCGAAAAGATCGACACCGCGAAAGTCCAGCCCGACAGCATCAGCAGCCACAGCAGGAACGAGCCCTCGTGGCCGCCCCAGGTCGCGCCGAACTTGTAGATCATCGGCAGCATCGTGTTCGAGTTCTCGGCCACGTAGAGCACCGAGAAATCGCTGCGCAGGAACGAGGCGACCAGGCAGCTGAACGCCACCACGATCAGCAGGAAGCTGGCGCGTGCCGCCGGCCGCGCCAACGCGATCCAGGTGCGATTGCCGCGCCAGGCGCCCAGCAGCGGCAGTGTCCCCTGCACGAGCGCGATCGGCAGCGCCAGCAGCAGCGCGAAATGACCAAGTTCGGGAATCATTGTTGCAATGTCCTTTCAGCTTGACGAGCCTGCTGGATGGCGCTGCGCGCTTCCGGAGGCATGTAATTGGCGCTGTGCTTGGCCAGCACCTGCGTCGCATGGAACGTTCCGTGGGAACCCATCGTGCCTTGCACGACGACGCCGCGCCCCTCGGCGAACAGGTCGGGCAGGATGCCGTCGTAGACCACCGGCACCTGCTTGGCGGTGTCGGTGACGATGAAACTCACATCGAGCCCATCGCGCTTGACGCTGCCGCGCTCGACCAGCCCGCCGAGGCGGAACATCGCCGCGTGCGGCGCGGTGCCGTCGACGATCTGGGTCGGGGTGACGAACAGCGCGATCGAGCTGTTCAGTGCGTGCAGCACCAGCGCGGTGGCCACCCCCAGCGCGGCCAGACCGGCGACGATCAGTGCGGCGCGGCGATGACGAGCCTTCATGCCGCCTCCTGGCGCAAGCCCGACTGCAAGTCGACTTCACTCAAGCGCGCGCGCTCCATCTGCTCGAGCTGCTGCACCGCGTGCTGCCGACGCAGCATCGACAGCGCGGCGCCGCGGCGCAGACGCAGCGCGACGACTTCGAGCAGCAGACCCAGCGCACAGGCGCCGACGCTGCCCCAGACGTACAGCGCGTAGCCGCCCATCGCGAAGAAATCCGATGCGGAATGCCAGTTCATATCGCCACCTCCGTGATCTGCGCGACCCAGTCGGCATCGCGCTCGCGCTCCAGAATGATCACCCTGACGCGCGTCAGGGCCACCGCAATCGAATACATCCACGCCGCCAGCGACATCAGCAGCAGGCCCTCGAGCATGGTCATCGCCATCTTCGGTGCGTGCGTGAACGAAATCGACGCACCCTGGTGCAGCGTGTTCCACCACACGACCGAGAAATAGATGATCGGGATGTTGACCACGCCGACCAGCGCGAGCACTCCGCAGGCCTTGTCGGCGCGCAGCTCGTCGTCGATCGCCGCGCGCAGCGCGATCTGCCCCAGGTAGAGAAACAGCAGGATCAGCTCAGAGGTCAGCCGCGCGTCCCACACCCACCAGGTGCCCCACATCGGCTTGCCCCACAGCGAGCCGGTGATCAGCGCCAGCGCGGTGAACATCGCACCGGTGGGCGCCAGCGCCGCGGCCATCATGCCCGACAGCCGGGTGTTGAACGCCAGCCCCAGCCCGGCCCAGAACGCCATCACGATGTAGATGAACATCGACATCCACGACGCCGGCACGTGCAGGAAGATGATGCGATAGCCCTCGCCCTGCGTGGCGTCACTGGGCGCGACGAAGAAGCCGACCCACAGCCCGGCTGCGCACAGCAGCAGCGCAGCCCACGCGAACCACGGCGCCAGACGGCCGGCCAGCGGGTAGAAAGTCGCCGGACTGGCGAATTTGTACCAACGGATCTTTTTCATTCCAGTGCGATCCTCACCGCCGCGGCGGTGGCCAGCGGCGCAAGAAACATGGCGAACAGCAACATCGCGCCGAGCAGCGCGAGATGCCCCGTGAAATCCAGCCCGGTGGCCTGCGCGGTCAGCGCCCCGGCCCCGAACACCAGCGCCGGCACGTACAGCGGCAGCACCAGCAAGGCGAGCAGCGCACCGCCGCCGCGCGCACCCAGCGTCAGCGCGGCGCCGATCGCACCGATCAGCGACAGCAGCGGCGTGCCCAGCAGCAGCGCCGCCGTCAGCAGCGCCAGCGCCGGCGCGCTCAGCGCGAACTGCAGCCCGAGCACCGGCGCCAGCAGCACCAGCGGCAGGCCGGCGACCAGCCAATGCGCGGCGATCTTGCCGACGATCAGCCACGGCAGCGGAGTCGGCGACAGCAGCATCTGCTCGAGCGTGCCGTCGGCGTGGTCGTCGCCGAACATGCGGTGCAGGCCGAGCAGGGTCGACAGCAACGCGCCGACCCACAGCACGCCGGGGCCGATCTGGCGCAGCAACTTCGGTTCGGGGCCGATGGCGAGCGGGAACAGGCTGGCGACGATGACGAAGAACGCCAATGCGGTGGCGATTTCACTGCGCCGGCGAGCCGCCAGCAGCAGTTCGCGCCGCAGCATCGCCAGCAGCGGCGAGCGCGCCGCGGGCTCTTGCGCCATGCCTGGCGCGCTCGTGTCGGCCGCGCTGAAGGACGATCGCATCGCGCTTTGTTTCACCCTGCAAGCTCCACGCTCTGGCCACCGCGAAGCGCGATCGGCTGGTGACTGGTCAGCACCGCGCTGCCGCCGGCGCGCAGATGCTCGGCGACCAGCGTGCCGACCATCTCGACGCCGCCGGTATCCAGCGCGGCGAACGGTTCATCGAGTATCCAGACGCTGGCGCCGCGCGCCAGCACCCGCGCCAGCAGCGCGCGCCGGCGCTGGCCCTGCGACAGCACGCGCAGCGGCAGCGACTCGCGCCCGCGCAGGCCGACCCGCCACAGCGTGGCCGCGGCGGCGCGCTCGTCGATCGCACGCCCGTCGAGCGCTGCGCCCAGGCACAGGTTCTCCAGCGCGCTCAGATCGTCCTTGACCCCGGCGTGGTGGCCGAAATACGCCATCGCGCCGCGCCAGCTCTCGCCGGCGCGCGCCAGCTCCACGCCATTCCACTGCACGCTGCCGGCGCTGGGCCGCGCCAGCCCGGCCAGCACGCGCAGCAAGGTGGTCTTGCCGGCGCCGTTGGCACCGCGCACATGCAGCCAGTCGCCGGCGCCGAGCGTGAAACCGACGCCGCGAAACAGCGTGCGCGTGCCGCGCCGCCCTTCGACCGCTTCGGCACGCAGTTCGTGACCCGCCGTACTCACCGCAGGCTCCGTGGAAAGGAGTAGTTCGAAATAGGCCTAATGGACATCATGGAATCAGAATATTCCTAGGGCCCATGAGGCTTTTTGATGTCCATCAACGAAATACGAGCCCGTTGCGCCAAGGCATCGACTTACATTTGGTCGCAAGACGGCGTTGACATGCATCAAACCTGATGCGTCGAACGCCCGCCTAGCATCCACGCGGGAAGCCGCCATCACGCGGCCCGAACCATCTCTCGAGCGACCCGATGCCTGTCCAGATTCGCCCCGCCCGCGCGGTCGGCATCATCGCGGTGCTGACCATCGGCGCCGTCGCCGTCTCGGTGCTGTTGTTGTTGTGGGGCTTGCGCGAGCGCGCGGTGCAGAGCGACATGGCGCAGACCCGGACCCTGACCGGCCTGATGGCGCAGCAGACCGCGCAGGCCTTCGAACGCAGCGACGCGACGCTGCGCAGCGTCGCCGCCAGGCTGCAGTCGCCCTTCGCCGACCAGCTCGCGCTGTCCAGCCTGCCGGTGCACCTGCTGCTCGAGGCGCAACTGCACGGCCTCGCCGACGCCGGCGCGCTGTACATCCTCGACGCCCACGGCAACGCGGTGAACACGACCCGCGAGTATCCGCTGACGCCGCTTCCCCTGGCCGACACCGACTATTTCCGCGCCTTCGCCCAGAACCATCACCACGGCCTGTACATCGGTGTGCCGCAGAACTGCCCCGGCGACGGCAACTGGGCAGTGCACCTGGCGCGCGCGCTGCGCAACCCCGACGGCTCGCTGCGCGGCGTGCTGGTGGCGTCGCTGGGGCGCGCCACGCTGCAGCCGCTGTACGCCTACATGCTGCAGGACTTCGGTCGTCCGGTGTCGCTGTACCTGGACGACGGACGGCTGCTGACCAGCGTGCCGGCGCGCGACGCGCTGCTCGGCCAGCCGGCGCCCGAGCTGACCGGGGTGCCGATGCCGCGCCCCGGGCGACTGCGTCGGGTCGCGCTGGCTGGAGGAGGCGGCAACCTGCTGACCTTGCAACGTGTCGCAGGCCAGCCGCTGGTGGTCGGCGTCACCGACGACGTCGCCGCGACCTTGCAGTCGTGGCGCGCGGTGGCGCTGCCGATCGCCGGCGGCGCGCTCGTCGTCTGTGCCTTCATCGGCGTGGCGGCGCTGCTGCTGGCGCACGAGCTGCAGCGCGAGGAAAAACTCAACCGCGCGCTGCGCGAAGCCGACGACCGCTGGCGGCGCACCATCGACTCGGTGATGGACGCGATCGTCTCGGTCGATGCTGAGCAGAACATCATCATGTTCAACCGAGCCGCCGAGCGCATGTTCGGCATGAGCGCGACGCTCGCGCTCGGGCGCCCGCTGGCCACGCTGATCCCGGATCGCCTGCACGCGCGCCATGCCGCGCATGTCGACGGCTTCGTGCACTCGGGCGCGGCGTCGCGCGAAATGGCGCCGCAGATGGAAGTGCTCGCGCGCCGCGCCGACGGCACCGAGTTCCCGGTCGAGTCGGCGATTTCGCAGACCGTGATCGACGGCGCCCCGCAGCTCACCGCGGTGCTGCGCGACGTCACCGAGCGGCGCCGGCGCGAAGCCGAGCTGCGCCGCATGAACACCGAACTCAGACGCCTGTCCAGCGCGCTGCAGTCGGTGCGCGAAGAGGAACGCGCGCGCATCTCGCGCGAACTGCACGACGACCTCGGCCAGCAGCTCACCGGCATCAAGCTCGACCTGTCGTGGCTGGTCGCGCGCATCAAGGACGGCCGCCAGCCGGCGCCCGAGGCGCTGGACTCGATGCGTCAGCTGCTCGACGGCGCGATCGGCGCGGTGCGCCGCATCTCGACCGAGCTGCGCCCGCGCATGCTCGACGACCTCGGCTTCGACGAGGCGCTGGCGTGGCAGGTCGACGAGTTCACGCGGCGCAGTCAGATTCCGGTCGAAGTCGAGCTGCCGGCCATCGCCCATGTGCACGACGACGCGCTGACCACCGCGCTGTACCGCATCGTGCAGGAGTCGCTGACCAATATCGCGCGCCACGCGGGAGCGAGCAGCGTGCGCATCGAACTGTTCGAGCGCGACGGCGCGCTCGTGTTGCGCATACGCGACAACGGCGCCGGCATCGACCTGGCACGCGTCGGCAGCGGCGTGGGCGTGCTCAGCATGCGCGAGCGCGCCACCGCGCTGGGCGGCAGCTTCCGCATCGCGCGCCGCGCCGGCGGCGGCACCGAGATCGAAGTCGAGATCCCGCTTTCCGAACACCAGCTGCAAGGAGACCCGGCATGAACCGGCTCGACGTCCTGGTCGCCGACGACCACGTGATCATCCGCAACGGCCTGCGAAACATGCTCGACGACACCGAGGACCTGCACTGCGCCGGCGAAGCCAGCAACGGCAACGCGCTGCTCGATCTGGTGCGCGCGCGCGACTGGGGCCTGCTGATCCTCGACCTGTCGATGCCCGGGCGCAACGGCCTGGAGCTGATCAAGCTGGTGAAAGCCGAACGCGCCCAGCTGCCGATCCTGGTGTTCACGATGCACCAGGAGGAGCAGTACGCGGTACGCGCGATCCGCGCCGGCGCCGCCGGCTACCTGACCAAGGAGTCCGACGGCGACATCCTGCTCGGTGCGATCCGCAAGGTCGCGCGCGGCGGCGTCTACGTCAGCCCCAAGGTCGCCGAGCTTTTGGCCACCGATCTGTCGCGTCCGCACCACGCTCCGGCGCACACCTTGCTGTCGAACCGCGAATTCGAGATCTTCACCCGCATCGTCAGCGGCCGCAGTCTGACCGACATCGCCGGCGAACTCGGCCTGAGCGTGAAGACCGTCAGCACGCACAAATCGCACATTCTCGACAAGATGGACGTCGCCCACGAGGTCGATCTGGTGCGTTACGCGCTGCAGCACGGGCTGGTCGACGCCACCCCGAACTGACCTGCCCCGGGCGCTCCGACCCGGGGTAGGAGTTTTCCGATGGGGAATTTGATCGCGCGCCGATAGGCACGAGGGTAATCCCCAAGAAAAATGGCATGCATCAAGGAGTGGCCTGAAGGGCCGCACCTTGTGGATATCCACGAACCGGAATGCATGCCATGAAACTCTTCACCGCCCACACGATGGTCGCCGCAGCCGCTGCGCTGGCCTTCGCCATTCCCGCGGCTCACGCCAACGAAGCGCAGGACGCTGCCGCCGGCAAGCCGCTCGCCCAGGCCGACGCCTGCTTTACCTGCCACGCGGTCGCGGGCACCAAGATCGGCCCGAGCTTCACCGACATCGCCAAGAAGTACGCGAGCAAATCGGAAGACGACGCGGAAAAGGCGATCGAAGGCGACATCAAGAACGGCGTGAAGGGCAGCATGATGATGGCGCACCCGTCGATCAGCGCCAGCAACCTCGACAAGATCGCCGACTGGATTCTCAGCCTCAAGAAGTAAGCAAGTAAGCCACTAGGACCAACCGCACGTCAAACGACCCAAGGGGAGCGAAAAGTGCATATCACGAAGAAGATGATGCTGGCTGCCGCAGCTTTGCTCGGCAGCTGGGCGATCGGGGCTCACGCCGCCGACGCCATCAACCTGCCGGCCCTCGGCTCGGCGCAGCAGGCGCAGATGTCGCCGGCCGAAAGCTCGAAGGCGCACCTGGCGGCCGACGCCAAGTGCACGCGCTGCCACGACGAGAACGAATCCAAGCCGATCCTGGCGTTCTTCCAGACGCCGATGGGCGTCACGGGCGACTCGCGCACCCCGACCTGCGAAAGCTGCCACGGCGCAAGCCTCGCCCACCTGCGCGGCCCGGTCAACGGCAAGATGGCCCCGCCGGACGTGATGTTCAACAAGGACGGTCCGTTCCCGCAATCGAGCGCCACCGCGCGCGCCGCGGTCTGCCTGACCTGCCACAAGGGCACGCAGCGCACCCACTGGGCCGGCAGCCCGCACCAGGTCAACGGCCTGGCTTGCAACAGCTGCCACAAGGTGCACGCCGCGGTCGACCCGGTCCGCACCAAGGGCCTGCAGCAGACCGTCTGCTACACCTGCCACAAGGACCGTCGTGCGGACTTCATGAAGATCTCGCATCACCCGGTTCCGGAAGGCAAGATGATGTGCTCGGACTGCCACAACCCGCACGGCTCGGTCGGCCCGCATCTGATGAAGAAGGCGACGATCAACGAGACCTGCTGGACCTGCCACGCCGACAAGCGCGGTCCGTTCCTGTGGGAGCATGAGCCGGTCACCGAGAACTGCACCAACTGCCACAACCCGCACGGCTCGAACATCGCGCCGCTGCTGAAGGCCCGCCCGCCGTTCCTGTGCGAAGAGTGCCATAACGGTCCGCACCAAAGCAACTTCATGGAAGGCTCGAACGTTGGATTGCCTGGTGGAAACGCGGGCGCATCCGGCGAAGGCTGCCTGAACTGCCACATCATGATTCACGGATCGAACAATCCGGCTGGTGCCTTCCTGCACCGCTGATACGACAAACTAGCTAGGAGCACGCGATGAAAAACCGCAACACCGTGCTGCGCACCCGGCCGCTGACGATTGCGCTGCGTACCGCCCTCGCCACCCTCGCGGTGGTGTCGGTGGCGCCAGCAGCGATGGCCGACGCCGCACTGCAGCAGCTGATCCAGCCGACCAACACGATCAGCTTCGGCGGCATGTGGGTTCAGCACGATTCCGATCTGTTCGGGCAATACAACGGTCTGGAGAACTCGGGCCAGACCCTGCTTGGCGACTTCAGCCTGCGCGGCGGCAACGGCTACGGCCAGCAACCCGGCGCGAACACCTGGTTCGTGCAAGGCAAGAACCTGGGCACCACCTCGCGCTCGCTGTCGGCCGGCGTGGCCGACCAGGGCACCTGGAGCCTGGGCCTGAGCTTCGATCAACTCCGCAACTATGGGGGTGATTCGCTGGACAGCAACCCGGGCAACATCCTGACGCCGCTGGTCGGGGCTCCGGGCGGCAACAGCTTCAGCCTGCCGTCGGGCTTCGGCTACGTCAGCACCAACGACAACGGCACGGCGTTGATCACCCCGGGGACCGCGCAGGCGCAGTTCTTCCATACCGATCAACTCTACGTCCAGCGCAATACCACCAAGTTCAACGCCAGCCATCAGCTGAACAAACAGTGGAACATCACGTTCAACTGGACCAATATCCGCGAAAGCGGGTCGATCCTGGCCTCGGCAATCAGCGACGCGTTGACCGGCTCGCCGTCCACCGGAGCCACGGGCTACGGCGATCCGGCGGGACAGGATCTGATCGGCTTGCCGTACCCGACCCAGTACAAGACCAACAATTTCACGTTGGCTTTGAACTGGCAGGGTGAGAAGGGCTTCTTCACCGGTGCCTATTACGGGTCGATGTTCCACGACGATTACAACGCCGTGTACTTCCCGAATATGTACCAGTGCACGGGTCTGCCTCAAGTGGCCACTTGCGCAAACACCGGAGCGGCTGCCAACAGCACCTATCCGACCGATCTGCAAGAGCTGCCGCCGAGCAACACCGACAACGAGCTGCAGCTCAGTGGCGGCTGGAATCTCAACGCGAAGACGCAGCTCGTCGGTGGCTACACCTACGGACGCAATACGCAGAACACGGCGTATGCGTACGAGCCGGCGCAGATCGTCGCGTACAACGCGTTCAACGACCCGAGCACGACGACCGTTCCGCTGGGAACCCTGCCCGCGACCTCGCTCAATGGGCGGGTGATCAACCAGCACGCGAACTGGAGCATCACCAATCAGACCACGCGAGACCTGACGCTGTCGGCCGGGATGATCTACAGCAAGCGCGACAACCAGACCGCGTCCAACCTCTACAGCTTCCAGGCGCCAGACGGCGGCAACGTCAACGACGACGAGTTCAGCGTCTACAACGTGGCGATGAGCAACAGCCATCTGCAGACCAAGGCGGCGGCCGACTGGCGCTTCATGCCCGGTCAACGCCTGCATCTGGCCTTGCAGAACGAGAAGATCGAACGCTGGTGCGACAGCGCGCCGTTCATGGGCATGCTGGTCAACATCGACAAGGCGACTGGCGCGACTTCGCCGGCCACCAGCTGCGCCGCGGTCCCGGAGAGCAAGGAAAACAGCGCGAAGCTCGACTACTTCCTCACTCCGGGGGGCAGCCTGAGCTTCCGCGGCGGCGTGAAGTGGGCCAATCGCAAATCGACGGTCAATGCGGCTTATTACAACCCGATCACCGACGCTGCGGCGGCGAACCAGGGCGGCGAAAATGACTACGCCGGCTGGGTCGCGTTCTTCGACGCCTCCCGCCGCCAAGTCCAGGGGCACTTCGGCGTGACCTGGACGCCGTCGAGCGTGTTCGACGTCAGCCTCGACGGTGCGTTCGGCAACGACCAGTATCCCGATTCGACGCTGGGCATGCAAAACGGCCACGACGCGACGGTCGATCTGCAAGGCGACTACCAGTTCTCCGGCAACACGATGGGAACTGCCTACGCGACTTGGCAGATGACCGACAGCAAGAGCCTGAACCAGAGCGGTCGTGGCTATGACTGGACCACGGGCCTCAAGGATCAGGCTGTGACCGTCGGCGCGTCCTTCTCGCAGAAGGGGCTGATGGCTGACAAGCTGACGTTGCTCGCCGACCTGTCGTATTCCGTCGACACCAACAGCGCCAGCTCCAACGTCGTCGCCACCGGAGGCTACAGCTGCGCGTCCAGCAGGGCAACCTGCGGCAGCGCACCTGACATCAAGACCGAAATCACCCGCCTGAACCTCAGCGGCAATTACAAGTTCGACAAGAAGAGCTCGGTTCGCGTCGGCTATATGGTTGCGCGCTGGAACGTCAGCGACTATCTGTTCGCCAACTACCAGATGGGTATTACGCCGGGGAATGTGCTGCCGTGGTACCTGCCGGGCGGCGGCAACCCGTCGGTGACACAGAATGCGGTCTACGCCGAGTACACGTACTCGTTCCAGTAAACCAGACGCTTCCCGCGGCACGCCGCGGGAAGCCCTGGTGCAGTACCAGTTTTTCCTCCAGAGAAGGGCTCACGGGCCAGGCGACAAGCCGGGCCCGTTTTTTTTGGTGCGCCCGGCAGGGCGCACCTGCTTGGAGGTGAAAGTCCTCTACCGGCCCGGCAAGGGGAACGGTTAGCCGAAGGCAAGGGCTTCGCGGGCGACTGCGAGTCTGAAGGAAGCCGGATGGCAAA
>JAKAHP010000023.1 GCA_021825505.1 Pseudomonadota bacterium | reverse complement strand
CGGTTGCCGGCTACGCCGCGCGGCTGCACGCGGCGCCGCCGCGCGCGGGCAGCGTCGACCTCGAACCGGCGACCTGGTACAACGAAACGCTGGACAGCCGCAATTTCATCATCCCCGGCGTCGTCGAGGTGATCCTGGCGCTGGTCGGCGCGCAACTGACCTCGCTGACGATATCGCGCGAGTGGGAGCGCGGCACGATGGAGCAGCTGGTGTCGACCCCACTCACCGCGCTCGAGCTGATGCTGGGCAAGCTGCTGCCTTATTTCGCCGTCGGTTTCGTCGACGCGGTGATCTGCCTTGCGCTGGCCGTGCTGTGGTTCGGCGTGCCGCTGCGCGGCAGCGTGTCGACGCTGTTCGTCGCCACCGGGCTGTACAGCGTCGTCGTGCTGGGCATCGGCTACCTGATCTCGGTGCGGGTGCGCAGCCAGCTCGGCGCCAGCCAGATCGCGCTGCTGGTGACCATGCTGCCGACCACGATGCTGTCGGGCTACACCTTCCCGCTCGATCAGATGCCGTCGGCAATCCAGGCCATCTCGCATGTCGTCTACGCGCGCTACTACGTGACGCTGCTGCGCGCGATCTTCCTCAAGGGCAGCGGAGCTGGCGCGCTGTGGCAGCCGCTGGCCGCACTGGCGGCGTTCGCACTGGTGGTCGGCTGGCTGGCGGCTCGCGCCTTCCGCAAGCGACTGGACTGAGCATGCTCGAACGCCTGCACGCGATGCTGCGCAAGGAGTTCCGCCAATTGCGGCGCGACCGCTGGCTGCTGCTGCGCCTGGTGCTGCCGATGGTGATTCAGCTGTTCGTGTTCGGCTATGCGGCAAGCTTCACGGTGCACGACGTCGCCACCGCCGTGCTCGACCTCGACCACAGCGCGGCCAGCCGCGATCTCGTGTCGCGCTTCGTCGCCAGCGGCCGCTTCCGGCTGGTCGACGC
This sequence comes from Pseudomonadota bacterium, assembly GCA_021825505.1. Taxonomy (GTDB): domain Bacteria; phylum Pseudomonadota; class Gammaproteobacteria; order Burkholderiales; family Burkholderiaceae_C; genus Thiomonas_A. The sequence goes on along the minus strand of JAKAHP010000023.1, from coordinate 18,426 downwards.
ACCGGCCGACGATGCCGCACTCAAGCACGACGTCGAAGACGGCACGGCGGTGGTCGGGGTCGTCGTCAATGCCGGCTTCCAGCGTGCGCTGCAGGGCAGCGGCGCGGCGCCGCTCCAGGTCGTGGTCGACGGCACCAACTCGAACACCGCGCTGATCGCCGCCGGCTATGTCGGCCAGATCGTCACGGCGTTCGCAGCCGACGCAGCAGCGGCGTGGCCGGCGCTGCACGCGTCGGCCGGATCCGCGACATCGTCCATCGAATTGGTGGCGCGCCCCTGGTTCAACCCCGGGATGGTCGACAGCTGGTTCTTCATCCCCGGAGTGATCGGCAGCCTGGCGCTGATGCAGGTCGTCAGCTTGACGGCCTTCGCCATCGTGCGCGAGCGTGAAGTCGGCACGCTGGAGCAGATCATGGTCAGTCCGATCACGCCGCTGGAATTCATCCTCGGCAAGACCGTGCCGGCCTTCGTCGTCGGCGCCGCGAGCATCAGCCTGGTCACGATTCTGGGCGCGCTCTGGTTCGGCATTCCCTTCGTCGGCTCGCTGCCGGTGATGGCCACCGGCGCCACACTGTTCCTGCTCGCCACGATCGCGCTCGGGCTGCTGCTGTCGACGTTCTCGCGCACTCAGCAGCAGGCCTTCGCGCTGAACTTCTTCTTCGTCAATCCGTTCTTCATCCTCTCCGGCTTCGCCTTCCCGATCGCGGCCATGCCGCGACTGCTGCAGGCGTTCACGCTGATCAACCCGCTGCGCTATTTCCTGGTGGTGATCCGAGCGGTATTCCTCAAGGGCGTCGGCTTCGGCGTGCTCTGGCCGCAATTGCTCGCGCTGGCCGCGCTGGCGGCTGTGATGCTGCTGGCCAGCGTCCTGCGCTTTCGCGCCTCGCTCGCCGCCTGAGCGCAGGCCGCGCCGCGTTCAGCCGGCGTCGCGCATCGCGCGCGCGAGCGCATCGTGGCCGCGCGCCTGCAGCGCGTCGGCCGCACCGAGGCGGTCACGCGCCTCCTTGTTCTGACTGAGCTTGGCCTTGCCGACCAGCCGCGTCACGGCCACTTCGATGCCGACGATGTTGCGCAGCATCGAGTCGATGTACTCGGGCGCCGAATCGCCCATCTTCCAGGGCGCCGGCTCGCCGGCCTCGTGGCGTCGGGTCAGGCGCGCGACCAGGCCACGCACGAAGCGTTCGTCGTCGCGTATCGTCAAGGCGCCGTGCGCGTGCACCACGGTGTAGTTCCACGTCGGCACCTGGCGATGCGTCTCATGCTTGCTCGGGTACCAGCTCGGCGAGATGTAGCCGTCGACACCGCGGAACACAACCAGCACCGGCGTGCCGGTCGGGCTGCGCTGCCACAGCGGGTTGGCGCGCGCCACGTGCGCCGACAGCACGCCGTGCGAGCCGGCGGCCGGATCAAACTCGAACGGAATGTGGTCGGCGTCGAGACCCTCGCTGCCGTGCGTGACCAGCATGCCCAGCGGATGATCGGCGATGAGGCGCTGCAGCGCCGCGGCGTCGGCTTCGGCGAAATGCTCGGGGAGATACATCGCAGTGCTCCGTGGCCGGCGTGGGTTCAGCGCGACTCGCCGCGCGCGCCGGCCGGAGCCGACGCACACGATGCGCAGGCGCTCGAACTGCAGCTGGCGCAGCCGCCGTCGGGTTGCGCGGCCGCGCGCGCGGCGCGCCTGGCGCGCATGAACACGTAGGCCACCAGCGCCACGCCAACCAGCAGCACGCCGCCCAGCTCGGTCACGCTGGCGCCGTGCTGCAACAGCATCAGCTCGGCCGCCGCGTAGCCGATCACGATCATCGCAATGAGAAATTTCTCGGGCGGGTTCATCGTCGTTCTCCTGGTCGCGGCGCGATCGCGTCCGCACGCGGCGCCACACCCGCGCAGGATAACGCAGCCAGCACTCAGCGACGCCGCAGCCACACGCGATCGCGCCCTTCGCGCTTGCCCTGGTACAGCGCCGCATCGGCGGCTTCGATCGAACTGGCCATATCGCCATCGTCCGCCACCTGCGCCGCACCGATCGTCGCGGTGATCGCCAGGTTCGCCGCGCCGTGCTCGAAGCGCGCCGCGCGTACCGCATCCAGCACCCGCGACAGCGCCGCGTGCGCGGCGTCGACGTCGGGCGCGCGCAGCAGCAGCAGGAACTCCTCGCCGCCGAAACGGTACAGCGGCTCGTCGTCGCGCGCTGCCGCGCGCAACACCGCCGCGACGCGCTGCAGCACCGCGTCGCCCGTCGGGTGACCGTGGTTGTCGTTGATGCGCTTGAAGTGATCGATATCGATCATTGCCGCGAACAGGCGTTCGCCGCGCCGACGCGCGTCGCGCCGGCACAGGTCGAACTCCTGCTCGATGCCGTAGCGCATCGGCAGACCGGTCAAGGGGTCGCGGCGCGCCGCAGTCGTCAGCACCTGCGTCTTCAGTTCCGACAGCAGGCGCAACAGGGCGTGCTGATGCGCCTCGAAGGCGTCGAGGTCGGACTCGGCCCCGCCTTGCGTCGTGTCGACGGCCTCGCAGATACGCCGTATCGCGTCATGCATGGCGCGATGCACGCGCTCGACCTCGGCGCTGCGCTGCGGGTCCAGCGCGACGAACGCCGCGCGCTCCGCGTCGAACCAACGCCCGAACGCGCACAGCTGATGGGCGTCGATGCGCATCACGTCGTCGCCCGGGCGGGTGCGCAGCACCGCGCAGCGCAGAATGTGACGCGTCCAGTCCATGTGCGCGCTGATCGCCGCGTCGAGGCGCTCGATGAAGGCCGTGGTCGTGGCCGCAAATACCGGTTCCATGTTGCTCGCTGTCGCCGGGCGCGCCTACCTCGGCGCGCCGCCAGCCTCATTGTGACGGCAGCACCCCGGATACGCAACATTTCAATGCCATATGTAACATTAAATTGACGCCGGAATTGACCGACCCGCGCCGCTCCAAACCGGCGTTCCGCGACGGGATGTCGTCGCCCGCAACCGTGCGGGCGCGCTACGCTGGGCCGATGACTTCATCCGATCTGTTCGCATTGGCCGCCATCGCGTTGTGGGGCTCGCTGGCCACGCTCGGCGTCGCGCTGGCCGCGATTCCGCCATTCCTGCTGACCGGCATCGGTCTGCTGATCGGCAGCCTGATCGCGCTGCCGCTGTCGCGTTTCGACCTCGGCCGGTGGCGCGTGCCTGCACCGACGCTGGCGATCGGCGCCGGCAGCCTTTTCGGCTTTCATTTCCTGTTGTTCCTCGCACTGCGCATGGCGCCGCCGGTGCAGGCCAACCTGATCAACTACCTGTGGCCGCTCGGCATGGTGGTGCTCGCGCCCTTGTTCCTGCCCGGTCTGCGGCTGCGCGCCGGCCACGTCGGCGCCGCCCTGCTCGGCTTCGCCGGCGCCGCGATCGCGATCCTCGGACGCGGCGGCGCGAGCTGGCACGGCGGCTTCCACCTCGGTTACCTGTTCGCGTTCGGCTCGGCGCTGGTGTGGGCCAGCTACTCGCTGCTGACGCGGCGGCTGCCGCGCTTCCCGACCGCCGCGGTCGGCGGCTTCGCCGCGCTCGCAGGACTCCTCGCGCTGTTGTGCCACGCCGCGCTGGAGCCGCATGTCAGCCTGTCGGGCGCGCAGTGGCTGCTCGCGGCGGCGCTCGGACTGGGCCCGCTGGGCGGGGCCTTCTTCCTGTGGGACGCAGCGCTCAAACGCGGAGATCCGCGCCGCATCGGCCTGCTCGCCTTCCTCACCCCGCTGCTGTCGACGCTGCTGCTGATGGCCGTCAGGCACCAGCCGCCGAATGCGCCAATCGTCGCCGCGACCGCGATGATCGTCGGTGCCGCGTTCTGGGGCAGCCGGGTCGGGACGCGTCAGAGCCCGTGAAGGGCGTGCGGCAGCAGCGTCACCGCCAGCACGCACATCGTCGCGCCGGTCAGCACGTCGAGCCACTGCCAGGCGCGCGGCCGCGCGAACCAGGGCGCCAGCCAGCGCGCGCCGAAACCCAGCAGCGTGAACCAGATCACGCTGCCCGAGCCGGCGCCGGCGACGAACCAGCCACGCAGCCCGGCCGGCTGCTGAGCGCCGACATTGCCGATCAGCAGCACGGTGTCGAGGTAGAAGTGCGGGTTGAGCAAGGTGAAAGCCGCGGCCTGGGCGAGCGCGCCGCGCAGCGTCGCGGCACCGCCTGCGGCGGCCTGCAGCGCACCGGCGTGGCGCGCGCGCAGCAGCGCACGCGCGCCGTACACCGCGAGAAATGCGCCGCCGGCCAAAGCCAGTGCGCGCGCCACCGCCGCGCTGGCCGACAGCGCCTGCGCCATGCCGGCAACGCCGGTGCCCATCATCACGACGTCGGCCAGCACGCAGAACAGCACGACGCCGAGCACGTGCTCGCGCCGCAGGCCCTGGCGCAGCACGAAGGCGTTCTGGGCGCCGATGGCGACGATCAGGCCGAGGCTCAGGGTCAGGCCCTGCACGTAGACCGGCACGGCGTGCGCGACGAAGTCGGTGGAGTTCATCGACGCAGCTTGCCATCGCATGGTAGTGAAGGCAAACTATCTTTTCTAACCGACGTTCAGTTTTGCTAAACCAATGTTCGATTACCCTGCGCTCGCGGCATTGGCCGCGGTGATCCGTGAAGGCAGCTTCGAGCGCGCCGCGCGCGCCTTGCACGTGACACCGTCGGCGGTATCGCAGCGCATTCGACTGCTCGAGGAACGTGCCGGCTGCGCACTGGTCGTGCGCGGCCAGCCCTGCCGTGCCACCGCCACCGGACGCCGGCTGTGTCGCCACGTCGACCGCGTACGCCTGCTCGAGCAGGAGTTGCACGAGGCCTTGCCGACGCTGGCCTCCGGCGCGGGGGCGCGCGTCGCGCTGCCGGTGGCGGTCAACGCCGACAGCCTGGCCACCTGGTTCGCGCCGGCGCTGACCAGCTTCGCGGCGCGTGCCCCGGTGCTGATGGACGTGGTGGTCGACGACGAGACACATACCGCCGAGTGGTTGCGCAGCGGCGCGGTGCTGGCCGCGGTGACCTCGGCACCGCACCCGCCCACGGGAAGCGACAGCCAGGCGCTCGGAGCGATGCGCTACCTGGCCGCGGCGAGCCCCGAGTTCATGCGCCTTCACTTCGCCGGAGGGGTCACCGCGGCGCGCCTGGCGCAAGCGCCGAGCCTGATGTTCAACGCCAAGGACGAGCTGCAGTCACGCTGGGTGCGCCGGCTGTGCCGGCGCCATGTCGAACTGCCGCGCCACGCGTTGCCGTCGCCGCAGGCCTTCGTCGCCGCGGCGGCGGCGGGCATGGGCTGGGGCTTGCATGCCCAGCCGCTGATCGCCGACTTGCTGCGCGCCGGGACCCTGGTCGAGCTGGTCCCGGATACACCGCTGGACGTTCCGCTGTACTGGCAGCATGCACGCGCGGCATCGTCGCTGCTCGACGGGCTGGGGCGAGCGGTGGTCGACGCCGCACGCGGCGCGCTGCGCCGCGTGTGACGTCCGCGCGGTCGGGTACGGCCGCGTCGAGCACGCCGCGCGTACTGCTGCAAGAATGTCGTGTTGCCCACTCCGGCCCCGCCGCCATGTCCGACTCCCGACTTCCGCTCGATGGCCGCGCCATCACCACGATGGTGCTGCTGTGCGTGGTCTGGAGCCTGCAGCAGATCTCGCTGAAAGCTATCGAGGTCGACGTCGCCCCGGTGCTGATGATCGGGCTGCGCTCGGGCATCGCCGCATTGTGTGTGGGCCTGCTGATGCGCGCGCGCGGCCAGCGCGTGGCGCTGGGCAGCGGGCGCTGGCGCGCCGGCGCGGTGGTGGGGGCGCTGTTCGCCACCGAATACCTGCTGGTGGGCGAAGCGCTGCGCCTGAGCTACGCCTCGCATGTCGTCGTGTTCCTCTACACCGCGCCGATCTTCGCCGCAGTCGGCCTGCACGCGCGCTTGCCAGACGAGCGCTTGCACGCGCTGCAATGGGCCGGCATCGGCATCGCGTTCGGCGGCATCGTCGTCGCCTTTGTCGGCCACGGCCAGCCCGCCACCAGCGCGGCGCCCAGCGTGCTGGGCGGCGACGCGCTGGCGCTGCTGGCCGGCGCCACCTGGGGCGCAACCACCGTGACCATACGCTGCTCGGCACTGTCCAGCGCGCCGCCGGCCGAGACCTTGCTCTACCAACTGCTCGGCGCCTTCGTGCTGTTGCTGCCCGCGGCCTGGCTGAGCGGACAGTGGCACTTCACGCCGACCGCGCCGGCCTGGGCGCACCTGGCGTTCCAGGCCCTGATCGTCTCGTTCGCCAGCTTCCTGCTGTGGTTCTGGCTGCTGCGTCACTACCTGGCGTCGCGCCTGAGTGTATTTTCCTTTCTGACGCCGATCTTCGGCGTCGTGCTCGGCATCTGGCTGCTCGACGAGCCGGCGCAGCCGAGCTTCCTCGCAGGCAGCGCGCTGGTGCTGGCCGGCATCGTGCTGGTCAGCGCGCATGCACGGCTTCGCGCCGTGCTCACGCCGCGCGATTGAGCCCTGCGCTCGCGCAGGCGCGAGGGAATCGCTTGACTCGAATCAACAGATCGCCACTTATCCACCGATTGCACGCGAGCAGAGCGTCGCTGTAAGGAATTTCATGCACTCGATCGCGACAATGCGCGCACCTTTTTGCGTGGAGACGATTCGGTGCACGCGGCACAACTGGGCGCGCGATGGAGTCGACTGGCGATCGACGTCGCGCCGGTCGCGATCGTCGTCGTCGACTGCGACGGCACCATCGTCGCCGCCAACGCGGCGCTGAGCGCGATGCTCGGCTACACGCGCGACGAGATCCTCGGGCTCGAGGTGGAAACGCTGGTGGCCGCCGACCGGCGCGCCGCGCACCGTGGACGCCGGCGCGCCTACGCGCGCACCAGCGACATGCGACCGATGGGGCTCGGCCTGGACCTGGTCGCGCAACGCAAGGACGGCACGCAGGTGCCGGTCGACGTCGCGCTCAGTCACTTCGCGATGGACGGGCGCGAGCTGGTGCTGGCGGTGATCGCCGACATCAGCGAGCGCCAGCGCCTGGTCGCTGCCCTGGAGGCGAGCGAGCGCCGACACCGCGCAGTGCTCGACCACGCGCCGGACGGCTTCTACATCGTCGACATCGACGGCCACATTCTCGAGGCCAACTACGCCTATCAACGGCTGTCGGGATACTCGGGGGACGAGCTGCAGCGCATGCACGTCAGCGAGATCAACGCGGTGAATTCGCCGCAGCAGATCCGCGAGCACATCGCGGCGATCAGCGCCGCCGGCGCCGAGCGCTTCGAGTCCTTGCACCGACGCAAGGACGGCAGCGTGTGGCCGGTCGAGCTCACCGTCAGCGCGATTCCGAGCGCCGGCGAGCTGTTCTTCTTCGTGCGCGATCTCAGCGAACGCAAGCGCGTCGAGGCCGAACGCGAGGAGCTGATGCGCCGGGTCAGCGAATACGCGTTCACCGACAGCCTGACCGGGCTGCCCAATCGCCGCCTGTTCATGGACCGCCTGGCGCAATCGCTGGCCACGGCCAGGCGCCAGGCGCGCCATGGCGCGGTACTGTACATCGACATGGATCGCTTCAAGGCCTTGAACGACACCCGCGGTCACGCCGCGGGCGACCGTTTCCTGATCGAGGTGGCGCAGCGCCTGAGTGCCAGCGCGCGCAGCGAGGATACGGTGGCGCGCCTGGGCGGCGACGAGTTCGTCGTCATCCTCGTCGACCTCGACGCCGATGCCGCCACGGCCGCGGCGCAGGCGCGCACCTGCGCCGAAAAGCTCGCGCTCCGGCTGGGCCAGCCGTATCGCATCGAACACGAAACCCACATCAGTTCGGCCAGCATCGGCGGCACGCTGCTGCCCTTGGCCGGTGACGACGTCGACGCCGTGCTGCACCGCGCCGACCGGGCGATGTACCGCGTCAAGAGCAGCGGTGGAGCAGGCTGCGCGTTCGAGGACGGCGCAGCAACGAACCCACCGCGCGGCGCCCCCGATGCGGGACCGGCGCAGCCCCGCTCCAAGGGTTTCGTGCGCGCACGCAAGCGCTGACATCGGCGCCTCGCGTCACCGCCTGGCCGCAGCGCGTGGGCCCTTGTCCTCCCGGGCCATGCCGGCCGTGATCGCGCCCACGCGCGCGCGCCGCGCTCAGGGCAGCGGCGGTGCGGGCGGCTCGATCCATTGCGGCCGCATCGCCGATGAGGCGCCGCGCACCAGGGCCTCGATCTCCGCGGTGCGCTCAGGCGCAACATCGACCAGCATCAGCAACTGGCCCGCCGCGATCGCGTCCTCTCAAGCAATCGCCGGGCCGCCCCAAGATTGCTTGCCCCCCACGGGGGGCGGGCTGGGCGCAGCCCGGCCCTGGGGGCGCTCATAGGCCTTGACCTGATCGCTCTTGGTGTTGACACCGACCATCGCGCCTATCCAAGCGCCTGCGGCGGAGCCACCCAGCGCCAGCGCCGGCAGCAGCGTCGCGGCGGCCACCACGGCGCCGCCCGGCACCGCGACCGCGAGCAGGCCACCGAGGATGCCGGTGGCGCCGCCCAGCGCGGCGCCGCGTTCCAGCGCCGGCACCAGATCCGTACGCTGCGTGATGCCGGCTTCAGGCAGGTCGGCAAGCGGCGTGCCCTCGCGCGCGATGACATGGATCGCGGTGTCGGGTATGTGGGCCAGCCGCAGCCGGTCGACGACCAGTTTGGCGGTCGGCACATCGGGCACCAGAAAATGCAAGCGTCGCATGGTGATCTCCATCGATTGGATTGATTGGCGCGCGGCGCCCGCAAAATGAGTCGGGAAAATCCACGCTCATTTTGACGCCACGTTTCCATCGAATATCGCCATCCGCCACGCTCACGCAGCGAGCGCCTTCGAACCCGCTTCCTGCAAGGCTTCCGGAGCGCGGATGTCGACACCCGTCAGCGACAGCTTCTCATCCGCTGCATGCCCCGTCAATTCACTTCCATGATAATCTGAAAGCCTTTTACGCGAGCATGGCTGAAATAACCGGCGGGCGGGCGCCGCGGCGCACTGTGCTCAGCGTTGCGACTTGCTCCAGTTGCGCGCGCGCAGTGCCAGCGACGCAAAATCCTGGACCACCTCGACGCCGGCCGGCGCGCGCGCCAGTGCCGCCGAGCCGCCGCCCACCCACAGCGCGACGGTGTCGGGAAGCCGCGCGCGCAAGGACGCCAGCGCCTCGGCCACCTGGGCGGCGGGCAGCAGCGCCGAGAAGCTCAGCGTCAACACGTCGGCAGCGTGCGCGCGCGCGGCCGCAACGATGTCGGCCAGCGGCACCTGCGCGCCCAGCTGCACGCAATGGCAGCCCTCGAGCGCCATCACGGCCTCGGCCATCAACAGCCCCAGTGTGTGCGGCTCCTGCGGCACCGTCGTCAGCAACACGCGCGGGCGGGCGTCGGACGTCTCGCCGCGCGACACCGCGGTGATCGCCGCGCGCAGCACACGCTGCACGATCTCGGTGTAGAGGTGCTCCTCGTGCACCTGGAGCTCGCCGCGCATCCAGGCTTCGCCCACCGCGGCATTCAAGGGCGCCACGACCTCGCCGACGAAACGCGACAGCCCCAGGCGCAGCACGTCGAACGACAGCGTCTGCTGCAGCGCGTCGGCCTGGTGGCGCATCAGCAACTCGACGTACCGCGCGACGGCACGGGCGCCCGGATCGGCACCGTCGCCGGTCGGCTTGCCGAAGGTCTGGTGGAGCAGGGTCTGCAGCTCCTGCGCTGACAGCGCGACGACGCGCGCCGGACGCAGCCCGGAATCGACCAGACGCTTGATGCGGCGCAGTTGCTCCACCTGCTCGGCCGGATAGAGCCGGTCGCCCGACGCGTCGCGCGCGGGCCGCGGAAAGCCGTAGCGTCGCTCCCAGACACGCAAGGTGTCCTTGGCGATCCCGGTATCGCGTTCGACCGCGGCGATGCCCATCGCTGCGGCGTAGGCGGAAGAGGTGTCAGTCATGCTTTTGTTCTGGACAACTTGGAGGCGACGTCGGGCTTGGCGCCGCAGTCCCGGTCCCTGGGCGATGATCGTAGCGCCCGAGGAGGTCCGGCGTAAAACCCTGTTGTTGTCCAGGACACTCATTAGTTCCGTACGTATCTAGAGAATTTATTGCCTAATTGTCCTGGACAACTTGAACCCAGGAGCTTGCGATGCGATCGATTCTTCGGCTTGTGATGAGCGTGGCCCTGCCCGCGCTCCTGTTCACGACAGCCCCGGCCCAGGCGGCGAGTTGCCCGACGCTGCTGAACCGCACCTTCAACGACCTGCAGGACAACAAGCCGCAGAACCTGTGCCAGTACGCCGGCAAGGTCATCCTCGTCGTCAACACCGCCAGCCACTGCGGCTTCAGCCCGCAGGAGCGCGGGCTGCAGGCCCTGCTCGACAAATACGGTCCGCGCGGCTTCGTCGTGCTCGGTTTCCCGTCCAACGATTTCCATCAGGAGCTCGACGACCCGACGCAGATCGTCTCGTTCTCGCGCACCACCTACGGCGCAAGTTTCCCGCTGTTCGCGCCGTCCCACGTCACCGGAGCCGACGCGAACCCCTTCTTCGCCGCGTTGATCAGGGCCAGCGGGACGAGCCCGAAGTGGAATTTCTACAAGTACCTGATCGGTCGCGACGGTCGTGTGATCGCGGCCTATTCCAGCCTGACCTCCCCCGACAACGCCGACCTGAACGCGGCGATCGTGCGCGCGCTGGCGCAGCGCCCCTGAACTGCACACCGACGAGGACACTCATGAACGCCCCAGACTCGATCTTTACCCCCGCCGCGCCGCGCGCCCTGCCCGACGTGCAAGCCGGTGTCGACCGCCGCGACATCGCGATCCAGAAGGTCGGCGTGCGCGACGTGCGCTACCCGGTGCAGCTGCGCGACGGCCACGGCAACGCGCAGCCGAGCGTGGGCACCTTCCAGATGACGGTGGCGCTGCCCCCCGACGTCAAGGGCACCCACATGTCGCGCTTCATCGAAGTGCTCGAAGCCCACGACGACGCGCTGGACGCGCCCCGCCTCGGCGCCCTGCTCGACACGATGCTGGCGCGCCTGGGCGCCTCGGCGGGCGCGGTGACGCTGCAGGCGAGCTACTTCCGCCGCAAGCACGCGCCGGTGTCGGGCGTGGCCAGTCTGCTCGACTACGGCGTCACCCTGCACGCCGAACAGCGTGACGACCAACGCCTGCTGCGTCAGACCGTCGACGTTCCGGTCACCAGCCTGTGTCCGTGCTCGCGCGACATCTCCGACTATGGCGCGCACAACCAGCGCTCGCGCATCACGATCAGCGCCGAATTGCGCGGCGAGCTGACGCTCGACGAACAGATCGCGATCGCCGAGTCGGCCGCGTCCTGCCAGCTGTGGGGCCTGCTGAAGCGACCCGACGAGAAGTACGTCACCGAGTACGCCTACGACCATCCGAAGTTCGTCGAGGACCTGGTGCGCGACGTCGCGCTCGCGTTGCGCGGCGACGCGCGCGTGGCCGCCTACACGGTGGCCTCGGAGAACTTCGAGTCGATCCACAACCACTCGGCCTGGGCCTGGCTCGAGGGTCGCAACGCCTGAGCGCGCCACGCACCATGCATGCACCATCACGCAGGGCGCTCGCGTCGCCGAGACCGCGCGTCGCGATCGTCGGCAGCGGCATCGCCGGGCTGGCCGCGGCCTGGTCGCTGCGCGAGCACGCCGAGCTCACGATGTTCGAGGCTGGCGACCATTTCGGCGGCCACGTCAACACCATCGACGCCACCGTCGACGGCGTCACGCACCCGGTCGACACCGGCTTTCTGGTGCTCAACGAGCGCACCTATCCGGGGCTGCTGGCGCTGTTCGCCGAGCTGGGCATCGACACCGTCGCGACGAATATGTCGTTCTCGGTGCAGCGCCCGCGCCCGGCGGGCGGTCGGCTCGAGTGGAGCGGCGCCAGCCTCGACGCCGTGTTCGCCCAGCGCAGCAATGCGCTGCGCCCCGCGTTCTGGCACATGCTGCGCGACATCGTGCGCTTCAACCGCGAGGCAACGGCACTGGCGCGCCGTGGGCGCGACGCCCCCGCCGAGCGCCGCACGGTCGGCGAATTCCTGCATCAAGGCGGCTACTGCACCGCGTTCATGCAGGGCTATCTGCTGCCGATGCTGGCCTGCATCTGGTCGTGCCCGAGCGCGCAGATGCTGGACTTCCCCGTCGTCTCGATGGTGCGCTTCTGCGACAACCACGGCCTGCTGCAACTCGGCGGCCGGCCGCAGTGGCTGACCGTGCCGTCGGGTGCGCGCCGCTACGTCGAGCGCATCGTCGCGGCGCTGCCCGACGCCCGCCTGCGTACCCCGGTGCTGCGCGTCAAGCGCCACGACGTCGGGGTCGAGGTGGCCACGGCGCGCGGCACCGAGTGGTTCGACGATGTCGTGCTGGCCTGCCACAGCGATCAGGCGCTGGCCCTGCTGGCCGATGCGCAGCCGCACGAGCGCGCGGTGCTGGGGGCGATCCGCTACCAGCCCAATCGGGCGCTTCTGCATACCGATGCGGCCCTGCTGCCGCGCCGGCGCAAGGCGTGGGCGGCGTGGAATTTCGAAAGCGCGGTGGCTGCCGACGCGCCCGACGCCGCGGCGCGGCCCGCCGTGTGTCTGCACTACCTGATCAACAAGCTGCAACCGGTGCCGTTCACGAGGCCGGTGATCGTGTCGCTGAACCCGCTGCGCGAGCCCGATGCGCGCACCGTGCTGCGCGAGATCAACTACGCGCACCCGGTGTTCGACGCCGCCGCGATCGCCGCGCAGGGCCAGGTCGACGCGCTGCAAGGCCGCCGCCGCACCTACTACTGCGGCGCCTGGTGCGGCTACGGCTTTCACGAGGACGGACTGCGCGCCGGCCAGGCCGCCGCCCGCGCGTGGTTGCGCGCACGGCAGCGACACGCCTCGCTCGAACCTGCGCAAGCCCTCGAGGTGGCTCCATGAACGCCAACGACGCACGGCCTCGCATCGGACGCGGCCTGGTGCGCCACACGCGCCTGCGACCGGCGTCGAATGCGTTCAGCTACCGCGTGTTCTTCCTGCTGCTGCCGATGCGCGCGCTGGCGCGCGACCCATCGGCGCTGGCGCTGCCGCGCAACCGCCGCGGCCTGGTCAGCTTCTTCGACGCTGACCACGGCGACGGCGGCGACGACAGCCTGCGCTGGATCGAGGCGCTGTTGCGGCGCGAAGGCATCGACGAGGTCGATGGCGAGATCTGGCTACAGACCTTCCCGCGCGTGCTCGGCTACGTGTTCAATCCGGTCAGCTTCTGGTACGCGCACCGCGCCGACGGCAGCCTCGCGGCGATCGTGGCCGAGGTCAACAATACCTTCGGCGAGCGCCACTGCTACCTGCTGCAGCCGCCCGGCCGGCGCGCGTTGCGCTGGGGCCAGACCCTGAACGCGCGCAAGGTATTCCACGTCTCCCCGTTCTGCCAGCTCGACGGCAGCTATCGCTTTCGCTTCCTGCGCAGCGACTCCGCCGCCGGCGAACGCATCGTGGCGCGCATCGACCACGACGACGCCGACGGTCCACTGTTGCTGACGAGCCTGTCCGGCACGCTGCAACCGCTGACACGCGCACGGCTGCGCCGCGCCTTCGTCGCCCAGCCGCTGCACAGCCTCGGCGTGATCGCGCGCATTCACTGGCAGGCCCTCAAGCTCTGGCTCAAGCGCGTGCCGCTGGTGCCCAGGTCCTCCGCTTCCCACGTACAGGTCTCGCGATGAACCCCTCACGCTCCTCCGATGTCATCGGCTCCGCCAGCTTGCCCAGCGCGGCCGAGCGCCTGCCGCTGGCGGCGCGCAGCGTGGTCGCGATGCTGCACCGGATCAGCCTCGGGCGCCTCGAATTGCGCCTGCCCGACGGCCGCCTGCTGCACTTCGGCGCCCATGCATGGACCGCGCCCGCGGCGAGCGTGACGGTGCACGACTGGAGTGTGTTCGCGCGGCTGCTGCGCCGCGGCGGGATCGGCCTGGCCGAAAGCCATTTCAGCGGCCTGTGGAGCACGTCCGACCTGGCCGGCCTGCTGCGCCTGCTGCTGGCCAACCGCGCCGCACTCGAACGCGGCCTACGCGGCAGCTGGCTGGGTACCGCGCTCGACCGCCTGCGCCACGCGCTGCTGCGACGCAATACGCGCGCCGGCAGCCGCGACAACATCCACGCGCACTACGACATCGGCAACGACTTCTACCGGCTCTGGCTCGACCCGGGAATGACCTATTCCGGCGCCTGGTTCGTGCATCCCCAGATGACGCTGGAGCAGGCGCAGGCCGCCAAGCTCGAGCGGGTGCTGCGGCAACTCCAGGTTGACGCCGGCGCGCACGTGCTCGAGATCGGCTGCGGCTGGGGCAGCTTCGCCGAGACGGCGGCGCGCGCCGGCCTGCACGTCGACGGCATCACCTTGTCGCGGGAACAACTGGTTTTCGCGCAGGCGCGGCTGCGCGACGCCGGCGTCGACGATCGCGCCCGCCTGCATCTGCTCGACTACCGCGATGCGGCCACGCTCGCGCCTGCCTCAGGTTTCGACGCGATCGCGTCGATCGAGATGATCGAGGCGGTCGGCGAGGCGTACTGGCCGACCTACTTCGACACGCTCGCGCGTCTGCTCAAGGTCGGCGGGCGCGCCTGCATCCAGACCATCACGATCGACGACGCGCGCTTCGCACGCTACCGTCGCGGCACCGACTTCATCCAGCGCTACATCTTTCCCGGCGGCATGCTGCCGAGCAAGCGCGCCTTCGCCGAGCAGGCGCGCCGCGCCGGCCTGGAGATCGTCGCCGCGCATGAATTCGGCGCCGACTACGCGCGCACGCTGGCGCTGTGGCGCGAGCGCTTCGGCGCCGCGCTCGAACAGGTCCGCGCGCTGGGCTTCGACCGTCGCTTCGAGCGCCTGTGGGAGTTCTACCTTGCCTATTGCGAGGCCGGCTTTGCCGTGGGCACGATCGATGTCGTGCAATACACGTTGCGCCGGAACGCGTGATGGGCCGCTCGATGACCGCCGCCGCCGCGCTGCCGATGCTGGTCGCGGCGGTCGGCTTGCTTGCAGGATGCACCACCGTGACCCCAGCCGACTACCGCGACGAAACCCCGCCCCTGGTCCTCGAACAGTATTTCAACGGACCGCTGAGCGCTGACGGCCTGGTGTTCAATCGGTCGGGCAAGGTCGTCAAGCGCTTCCATGTCGAGATGCTCGGACGCTGGCACGGCGACGACGGCACCTTGACCGAGCATTTCAGCTACAGCGACGGCTCCCGCTCCGAGCGGGTGTGGCAGCTGCGCCGCCTGGCCGGTGCCGACGGCCGGCGCATCTACGAAGGCACCGCGGCCGACGTGGTCGGTCGCGCCAGCGGCTACGCGCAAGGCAATGCATTCAACTGGCACTACACGCTGGCGCTGCCGGTCGGCGGGTCCACCTACAACATGCAGATGGACGATTGGATGTACCTGATGAACGAGCATGTGCTGCTCAACAAGACCGAGATGCGCAAGTTCGGCATCCGCTTCGCGAGCATCGTGATCGCGTTCCACAAGCCTTGAGGCGCGCCCGCGCATGCCGCTCAACCCTCCCCTGCACTCCTGGCGCGGCCGACGCGTGTGGATCGTCGGCGCCTCCAGCGGCATCGGCGCCGCGCTGGCACACGCGCTGATCGAGCGCGGCGCCAGGGTCGCGGTATCGGCGCGTCGCATCGAGCCTCTCGCGGCGCTGGGCGCCGAACAGGTGGTGGCCGTCGACGTGTGCTGCGCGCAAGCCCTGCGCAGCGCCGCTGACGCGGTGTGCGCCGCCTTCGGCGGCCTGGACCTGGCGGTGTACTGCGCCGGCACCTACGCGCCGATGCGCGCGACCGCGTTCGAGCTCGACGTCGCGCTCGCGCACGACGAGGTCAATTACCGCGGCGCGCTGCGCTGGTTGGCCGCGGTGCTGCCGCCCTTGCTCGCACAACGCGACGGACACCTCAGCCTGGTCTCCAGCGTCGCCGGCTGGCGCGGCCTGCCGCAGGCCCTGGCCTATGGGCCGACCAAGGCTGCGCTGATCAATCTGGCCGAGACGCTGCACCTCGACCTGCGCGAGCACGGCATCGGCGTCAGCGTGGTCAACCCCGGCTTCGTCGATACGCCGCTGACGGCCGCCAACCGCTTTCCGATGCCGGCGCTGCTCACGCCCGCGCAAGCCGCGCAGGCGATCGTGCGCGGCTGGGAGCGCGGTCGCTTCGACATCCATTTTCCGCGCCGCTTCACGCTCGGGCTGCGTCTGCTGCGCGCGCTGCCCGATCGGGTCTATTTCAGCGCCACGCGCCGCATCACCGGAGGCTGACATGGCGAACCCGCCGACGCAGCGCGTGATCGGGTTCTTCGAGCACCTGACGCCCGAACACCTCGAGCACCTCGGCACACTGTACCGTGCCGACGCGGCGTTCCAGGATCCGCTGCACGCGGTGCAAGGCGTCGACGCCATCGCGCGCATCTTCCACCACATGTTCGCGACGCTCGACGCACCACGCTTCGAGATCCTCGACGCGCTGGATGGCGACTCACGCTGCTTGCTGGTCTGGAATTTTCACTATCGGCGCGGACGCCGCAGCGGCATGATCCACGGCGCCAGTCGCATCGAGTTCGATGGCGCCGGGCTCATTCGCCGGCACCACGATTACTGGGACGCCGCCGAAGCGTTCTATGAAAAACTGCCGCTGCTCGGCAGCGTGCTGCGCGCGATCCGCCGGCGTATCGGCGCTCAGGCGCTTCAGGCGCCGGACATCGCGAAGCGCGCATCGCCAGACCACCGCGCATGCTGAAGCAGCATCAGGTTGGCCGCGGTGTAGCGCTGTGCCAACGTTCTCGATGTGCCAGAACACACCCGGGATCACCACCGCGGCAGCCGGCACAGATTGCTCTGTGCCTCTCGACTGTTGGCGACGTCCTTGGCGATCAGGAACACGCAGCCATGCTGTGGACACGCCGCCCTGGGCGCACTGAAGAGCAAGGCCCAGTCGGCGTCGTTCAGCACCTGCGAGCTGGCCATGCGGCAGCCACCCGCCTCGGCGCGCAGCTTGATCACGCTGAAGCGGTCATAGAACTCGAGCTGGTAGCGGCCATCGAGCGTGCGCCGCAGCACACCGCGATCGCGCCATCGGGAAGGACTGCAGCGCAGTGCGGGTGGCGCAGCAAGCTCCCGCGTTAAACTGCAATTACATTGCCATTTCGACTTCTATCCTGTGAAAAAGATCCTGACGCTTGCCCTGTGTTTTGTCATGCCTGCAGCCATGGCCGGAACGATCACCCTCAATTTCAATCCGGGGCAATGGCTCGGCAAGCTGTTGAATCCTTCTCAAGCTGCGTCGCAGCCGACGGCCGCACAGGCCGTGTCGTCGCCGTCGAGCGACAAGGCTCCCGGGGCGCCGACGGCCGATCGGGCCTCGTTCGGCATGCTTGGCGGCGTCTGGTTGACCGAGGACGGCAAGCAGTGCGCGACGGTCTACGGTTACGGCAACGACCCGTCGATTCCTCCCGGATCGGCGCCGAGCCTGGTTCGGGCATTCATCGGCTCACTGCTGGACACCCACGTGGGAGCTCAATTCGGCAACGCCGGGCCGGATCCGTCGTGCCACCTGACGGCATTCGCGCTGCACGGCACTCGAGTGCGCGCGGTCGAGATGTGCGAACAAGGGCAAGGCCATGACTATCGCAAGGTGGTCGGACATTACGTCATCACCATGAACGGAACGGGCACGCAGGGCACTGTCGTGGAACACGAGGTTTCCACCGACGCCGGCAAGGTCGATTACCGCGGCACCATCAGCCTGTACTCGCGCGATCCCCATGCCCAGCCGCCGCGCGCGGGAGGATGTTCCGGCGACGTTCTGGCCAACTCCACGCTGTGAAGCGCATCGAAGTCGACCCGCCGTCGCGCTGCACGGCGCGCCGTATCCCGCGCACCGGATAGCCAGGCGCGCCAAACGCGTCGCCCTCCAAAAAAAAGCGCGGCAAAGCCGCGCTCTTTCGGCGGATCCGGGGCCTGCCCGGCTCCGGCCGTACCCGCCTGCCTCAGTCCAGGGTGCGGATGTTCGACGCCTGCGGGCCCTTCTGGCCCTGGGTCACTTCGAACTGCACGCGCTGGTTCTCGGCGAGCGTCTTGAAGCCGCTGCCCTGAATTTCCTTGAAGTGGGCAAAGAGGTCCTTGCCGCCGTTGTCGGGGGCAATGAAGCCGAAGCCCTTGCCTTCGTTGAACCACTTCACGGTACCGGTTTCAGTCGTCATTTCAAATTCCCTGAGATGAAATTGCGAGGCGCAACAGCGCGCCCAGCGAAGAGACGCCAAGAAAATCTTCAACAGGGGAATTCGACTCGACCGCCGGCGCAACGCCAGATCGGGAAGAAAGACCTAAGAACTTATCCGTAAATAGGTAAAATGACGCTCCGAGCCGCGGCGTGTGCGGCGTGGGAGCGATGCGGTGGCCAAGCGGGTTGAGTCGTGGGTTGT
>JAKAHP010000022.1 GCA_021825505.1 Pseudomonadota bacterium | reverse complement strand
ATCTCCTTCCAGTTCTGGAAGGACGTCGTCACCGAAGTGCACGCGCAATACCCGGACGTCGAGCTCGAGCACATGTACGTCGACAACGCCGCGATGCAGCTGGTGCGCGCGCCGAAGAAGTTCGACGTCATCGTCACCGGCAATATGTTCGGCGACATCCTGTCCGACGAGGCGTCGATGCTGACCGGCTCGATCGGCATGCTGCCGTCGGCCTCGCTCAACGCCGAGCAGCGCGGCCTGTACGAGCCCTCGCACGGCTCGGCGCCCGACATCGCCGGGCGCGGCATCGCCAACCCGCTGGCCACCATCCTCAGCGCCGCGATGATGCTGCGCTACTCGCTCAAACAGGACGCCGCGGCAGCGCGCGTCGAGGCCGCGGTGCAGCAGGTGCTGCGCGCCGGACTGCGCACCGCCGACATCGCGCAGCCGGGCTGCCGCAGCGTCGGCACGGCCGAGATGGGCGACGCCGTGGTCGCCGCTTTGGGCTGAACAAGACAACATATAAGGGCGTAGGGAAATGGCAAAGATGCGGGTGGGCCTCGTCGGCTGGCGTGGCATGGTGGGTTCGGTGTTGATGCAGCGCATGCGCGACGAAGGCGACTTCGCGCTGATCGACCCGGTGTTTTTCTCGACCAGCAACGCCGGTGCGAAGGCGCCAGCGTGGGCCGGCGAGGGCACGCTGCACGACGCGCACGATCTCGACGCGCTGCGCAGCTGCGACATCGTGCTGACCGCGCAAGGCGGCGACTACACCGGTGCGGTGTTCCAGCGCCTGCGCGCCACCGGCTGGAACGGGCACTGGATCGACGCGGCCTCGACGCTGCGCATGCGCGACGACGCGGTCATCGTGCTCGATCCGGTGAACCGTCCGGTGATCGACGCCGCGCTGGGGCGCGGCGCGCGCAACTGGATCGGCGGCAACTGCACCGTCAGCTGCATGCTGATGGGGGTGGGGGCGCTGTTCAAGGCCGGCCTGGTCGAGTGGATGACCAGCATGACCTACCAGGCCGCCTCGGGCGGCGGCGCGCAGCACATGCGCGAGCTGCTGACCCAGTTCGGCACGCTCAACGCGTCGGTGCGCCCGCTGCTCGACGACCCGGCCGCGGCCATCCTCGACATCGACCGCGGCGTCATCGACACCCAGCGCACGCTTGGCGCCGACGCGACCAAGCAGTTCGAAGTGCCGCTGGGCGGCAGCCTGATCCCGTGGATCGACAAGGATCTGGGCAACGGCGTGTCACGCGAGGAATGGAAGGGCGGCGCCGAGACCAACAAGATCCTCGGCACGCAGGCGCCGATTCCGGTCGACGGGCTGTGCGTGCGCGTCGGCGCGATGCGCTGCCACAGCCAGGCGCTGACGCTCAAGCTCAAGCGCGACGTGCCGCTGGCCGACATCGAGGCGATGATCGCGGCCGACAACGCCTGGGTCAAGGTGGTTCCCAACACGCGCGAGGCGACGATACGCGAGCTCACGCCGGTGGCGGTCACCGGCACGCTCGGCATCCCGGTCGGCCGCATGCGCAAGCTGGCGATGGGCAACGACTACCTCGGCGCGTTCACCGTCGGCGATCAGCTGCTGTGGGGGGCCGCGGAGCCGCTGCGGCGTATGCTGCGCATCGTGCTGGAAGCCTGAACGCGTCGCGCGCGCCGCGAAGTGCGGCGCGCATGCGACACTCGGCGCGCGGTTGACAAGTTCGCTCATTGAGCGAACTTGTCAGCCTAACTTGCTGATGCTATGGTGATTTCAAGCTATTGAACCTGCGTCCAGTGAACCTGCGCCACGTCCCGTCGAAACGCCGTATGCCGCGCCTGCTGCGCGTCAGCGCCCTGTGCCTGGCGATCGGCGCGGCGATTCCGGCGCACGCGCTGGGCCTGGGCAGCGCCCAGGTGTTGTCGAGCATCGGTCAGCCCCTGCGCGCCGACATTCCGTTGCGCGACTTCGATGCGCACGATGCCGACACCTTGAAGGTCTTCGTCGCGCCGCCGTCGGCGTTCGCGGCGCGCCAGCTGAGCTACAGCAGCCAGCTCGAGCAGTTGAGCATCCGCATCGTGCGCTCACCCGACGGCAGCGCGGTGCTGCAGTTGCGCGGCACGAGCGCGGTCAACGAGCCTTTCATCGACGTGCTGCTGCGCGCGACCTGGGCTGGCGGCGAGCTCACGCGCGATTACACCTTGCTGTTCGATCCGCCCGGCTTCCACGAGCCCGCGGCGCCCAGCGCGATCGCAGCGCAGACTGCCGCGCAGGCCGCGCCGAAGCCGGCCGCGCGGCCGGCGCCGGCGCCGCCGCAGCCGGCCTCTGTGCGCAGGGCCGCGCCGTCCCATCGCGCGGTCGCCGCGGCAGCGCCAGTCGGCACGTCCCGCTATCGCGTGCGCGCCGGCGACACCCTGGGCAGCATTGCGCGGCGCCTGGGTGTCGAGCAGGTCTCGCTCGATCAGATGCTGGTCGCGCTGTACCGCGCCAACAGCGGCGCGTTCATCGACCACAACATGAATCTGCTGCGCGCCGGCGCGGTGCTGCGCGTGCCCGACGCGGCCAGTGCCGCGGCGCTGCCGGCGCCCGAGGCGCGGCGCGAGGTGATCGCGCAGAGCCGCGATTTCGGCGCTTACCGCAGGCGCCTGGCGCAAGTCGCTGCGCAGGCGGCGCCGCGCGCGAGCGCGCCGACGCGACGCAGCGCCGGGCGCATCGAGGCCGAAGTGACGACGCCGACGCCCACGGCGTCGCAGCCGCAGTCGCGCTTGAAGCTGAGCAAACCCAACGAAGGCGGCGAGCAGGCGGCCGAGGCCAGCCGCATCGCCGCGCAGAGTCAGGCCGCAGCGCTGGAGGCGCGGCTTGCGGCCGCGCGCGCCAGCGTCGCCGAGCTGAGCCGGCTCGCGGCCAGCGCGGCGGCCGCCGCAAACACCGCATCCGCCCCAGCCGCGCCGGCTGCCCCGGCTGCCCCGGCGGTGGTGGCGACGCCGAGTTCGGCTCCGGCTGCAGCGCGGTCGCCCGCGCCGAGCCCCGCGGCGTCGCAGCATCACGCGGCGGTCGCCGTGGCTCCGGCGGTCCCGGCCCCAGCCCCGAAGCCGTCCGTGCAGGGCACAACGCATCCGACGCCTCCGAAGTCGGCGGCGCCCAGGGTGGCGCCCAGCCTGAGCTGGACCGACACGTTGCTGGCCAACCCGCTGCTGTTGCCGGGTGCGGCCGGTGTGCTCGCGCTGCTTGGCCTGCTGCTGTGGCTGCGCCGGCGCGCGGCGGCGCGCTCGGCGCGCGACAGTTCGGTGTTCGACAGCCGCATGACCGCGGCCGACAGTTTCTTCGGCGGCAGCGGCGGCGAGCGCGTCGACACGCGCAACAGCACGCTGGGCTCGTCGATCGCCTATTCTCCGAGCCAGCTCGACTCCGGCGACGTCGACCCGGTGGCCGAGGCCGACGTCTACCTCGCCTACGGTCGTGATCTGCAGGCCGAGGAAATCCTCAAGGAATCGCTGAAGACGCATCCCGAGCGCAACGCGGCGCGGCTCAAGCTGCTCGAGATCTACGCGCGGCGCAAGGACGTGCGCTCGTTCGAAATGACCGCGGCCGAGCTGTTCACGCTGACCGAAGGCACCGGGCCGGATTGGAAGAAGGCGCAGGACCTGGGGCGCAACCTCGATCCGGTCAACCCGCTGTATCACAACACGCAGCCGCCGAGTTCGCTGAACAGCCCGTCGACGGTGCCGTTGGGCGATCTGGAGCCGGGCGCGTCGACGCTGGATGTTCCCGCCGCGACGCTGCCGGCGACCGAGCTGATGAGCGTGATGCGCTCGCCCGAACCCAGCGCGCCGCCGGTCGCTCCGGTCACCGGCGAGGCGCTGGCGCAGCAGACGCGGCCGATGCACGGGCTCGACCTCGACCTCGACCTCAGCGCGATGGCTACGGCCGAGGCCGCGCTGGAGTTGCCTGCCGCGCTCGAGGCGCGCGCGCCGGAGCTCCCCGACCTTGCCGCCGACGATCTCGAGCCGGTCACGCTGACGCCGACCGAGCCGCACGACGAGGCGGAGCATGCGCCGCTGGACTTCGACTTCGGAGGGCTGTCGCTCGATCTGGCGCCGCCTGCGTCGACGCCGCCCGAAGCACCGTCGACGCCCGAGCCGCGCTTCGACCACGCGCTCGAGCTGCTCGCCCCCGACGCCGCGGGCGACGCCGTCGATACCCTGCTGCCCGCCGTGGAGCCGGCGGCTGCGGTGGCGGCTCCCATCGGAGCGGCGGCGTCGCCCGCTTCCGAAGCCGCGGTGGCGCAGCCCGCGGAACGCGGCAGCACGCCGGCGTCGCCGCTGCACTTCGAGCTCGAGCTTGCGCAGGTCGATGGCGCGGTGCCGCCGCCGCGCGAGCCTCTCGTCGAGGTCACCTCGTCGGTGAGCTCCGCAGTGCGTCTGGATGCGACCGCTGAAGCGACTGCGGACGCGATGTCCGAGCCGGCCCGCGAGGCGCCGGAGCATGCCGCTGCGGCCGAAGTCGTCGATACGCGTTTCGCGCTGGTCGACGAGTGCCGCGCGATGGGCGACGCCGAGATGGCGCGCGACCTGTTGCGCGAAATCGTCGCCGAGGGCGACGCCGCGTCGCGCCAGCGCGCCGAGGCGATGCTCGCCGAACTCGGCTGAAACCGTGAGCGTGCGCGACACGAGTGCCGCGCTGCGTGCGCCGGCCTGGCAATGCGCGTCGCGCTGGGCCTGAGTTATCGCGGATGCGCCTACCTGGGCTGGCAGAGCCAGCCCGGCGGGCGCACCGTGCAGGACGCGCTCGAGCGCGCGCTGGCGCGCTTCGTCGGCGTCGAGCTGCGCGTGGTCTGCGCCGGCCGCACCGACGCCGGCGTGCATGCGCTGCAGCAGGTCGTGCATCTCGACTCGCCGGTGGCGCGCGCGCCGTATTCCTGGGTGCGCGGGGTCAACACCTTTCTTCCCCCCGACATCGCGGTGCGCTGGGCGCACCCGGTCGGCGACGAATTCCACGCGCAAAAGAGCGCGCGCTCGCGACGCTACCGCTACGTGCTGCTGCAGCATGCTGTGCGCCCGGCACTGCTGCACGGAATGGTGGGCTGGACCCATCTGGCGCTGGACGCCGCGGCATTGCAGGCGGCGGCCGCGCAGCTGCTCGGCGAGCACGACTTCTCGGCGTTCCGCGCCAGCGCCTGCCAGGCGCGCAGCCCGGTGAAGACGCTGCATGCGATCGACATTGCGCGCGACGGCGACACCTGGACCTTCGATTTCCACGCCAACGCCTTCCTGCACCACATGGTGCGCAACATCATGGGCTGCCTGCTCGCGGTGGGCAGCGGCGCGCGCGACCCGGCGTGGCTGGGCGAGGTGCTGCGCGCGGCCGACCGCCGGCGCGCGGCGCCGACCTTCATGCCCGACGGGCTGTATTTCGCGGGGCCGCACTATGCGGCAGAATGGGGGCTTCCCGACCCGCTGCCGGAGCTGCCGCGGTTGCTCGCCTGAGCGCCTGAGCGCACCGCGCCCCCTGGTTCCCGAGCTTTTGTCCATGCATCGCACCCGCATCAAGATCTGCGGCCTCACCCGCGTCGACGACGCGCTGGCCGCGGTGCACGCCGGCGCCGACGCGATCGGCCTGGTGTTCTACCCGCCTAGCCCGCGCGCGGTCGAGCTCGAGCAGGCGCTGGCCATCCGCCGCGCGCTGCCGCCCTTCGTCGCCACCGTGGCGCTGTTCGTCAACCCCGAGGTCGCCACCGTCGAGCGCGTGCTGCAGCAATTGCGCCCGTCGCTGCTGCAATTCCACGGCGACGAATCGCCGCAGGAGTGCGCGCGCTACGCCCATCCCTACGTGCGCGCCGCTCGCATGCGGGAGGGGCTCGATTTGGTAGACTTCGCAAGTCGTTACGCTGATGCGCAAGGGATTCTGGTCGACGCTTTTGTTGACGGATACGGCGGCGGCGGCGAGGTGTTCGATTGGTCACTGATTCCAAAAAACGTCGGCTTTCCCATCGTTTTGTCTGGTGGGTTGAATGCGCGAAATGTCGCGCAGGCGGTGCGCTGCGTGCGTCCCTGGGCGGTTGACGTCTCCTCCGGAGTCGAATCCGCCCGCGGCGTCAAGAGCGCCGCGGCGATACGTGAATTCGTCGCCGCGGTGCGTCAGGCCGACGCGCCGCCGAGCTGAACGCGCCAGCGTGCGGCGTCCGGCGCGATCCCAGCACCCCACCTGTTGCGCACACCATGATGGATTACGACTACCCGGATGCAAGAGGTCACTTCGGACCTTACGGCGGCAGCTTCGTCGCCGAAACCCTGTTCAAGGCGCTCGATGAGCTCAACGAGGCGTGGGCGCATTACAGCCGCGACCGCGAGTTCCTCGACGAATTCGCGTACGAGCTCAAGCATTTCGTCGGCCGACCCAGCCCGATCTACCACGCCGCGCGGCTCAGCCGCGAGCTCGGCGGCGCGCAGATCTACCTCAAGCGCGAGGATCTGAACCACACCGGCGCGCACAAGATCAACAACACCATCGGCCAGGCGATGCTGGCGCGGCGCATGGGCAAGCCGCGCGTGATCGCCGAGACCGGCGCCGGCCAGCACGGCGTGGCGTCGGCCACGGTGGCGGCGCGCTACGGCATGGAATGCGTGGTCTACATGGGCGCCGAGGACGTCAAGCGGCAGTCGCCGAACGTCTACCGCATGAACCTGCTCGGCGCGCGTGTGGTGCCGGTGCACAGCGGCTCGAAGACCCTGAAGGACGCGCTCAACGAGGCGCTGCGCGACTGGGTCACGCATGTCGACAACACCTTCTACATCATCGGGACCGTGGCCGGGCCGCATCCGTATCCGGCGATGGTGCGCGACTTCCAGCGCGTGATCGGCGACGAGTGCCGCGAGCAGATGCCGGCGATGGCCGGGCGCCAGCCCGACGCGGTGCTGGCCTGCGTGGGCGGCGGCAGCAACGCGATGGGCATCTTCTACCCCTACATCGCCGACGAGGCGGTGCGCCTGATCGGCGTCGAGGCCGGTGGCCAGGGGCTGGCCAGCGGGCGCCACGCGGCGTCGCTGTCGGCCGGCACGCCGGGCGTGCTGCACGGCAACCGCACTTATCTGCTGCAGGACGCCGGCGGCCAGATCATCGAGACGCACTCGGTCTCGGCCGGGCTCGACTACCCCGGCGTCGGCCCCGAACACGCCTGGCTCAAGGATCTGGGGCGCGCCGAATACGTCGCGGTGACGGACGCCGAGGCGCTCGAGGCGTTCCACCGGCTGTGCCGCACCGAGGGCATCATCCCGGCGCTGGAGTCCAGCCACGCGATCGCGCAGGCGATGAAGATGGCGCCCGAAATGGCTCCGGACAAGATCCTGCTGGTCAACCTCTCAGGGCGCGGCGACAAGGACATCGGCACCATCGCCGACCTCACCCGCTCCGAATTCTTCTGCCGGCCGTCGTGCCAGGCCGCGGGGGAGGTGGCATGAGCCGCATCGACGCCACCTTCGCGGCGCTGGCCGCGCGCGGCCGCAAGGCCCTTATTCCCTTCGTCACCGCCGGCGACCCGTCGCCCGACGGCACCGTCGCGCTGATGCATGCGCTGGTCGCGGCCGGGGCCGACATTCTCGAGCTGGGCGTGCCGTTCTCCGACCCGATGGCCGACGGCCCGGTGATCCAGCGTGCCGCCGAGCGCGCGCTGGCGCACGGCGTGCGGCTGGCCGACGTGCTCGGCTGGGTGCGCGAATTCCGCGCCAGCGACGCGCGCACGCCGGTGGTGCTGATGGGCTACGCCAACCCGATCGAGCGCTACGGCAGCGAGGCCTTCGTTGCCGCGGCCGCCGCGGCCGGGGTCGACGGCGTGCTCGTCGTCGACTATCCGCCCGAGGAGGCGGCCGAGTTCGCGCGCGCCCTGCGCGCGCGCGACGTCGACCCGATCTTCCTGCTCGCGCCGACCTCGACCGAGGCGCGCATGCGCGAAGTCGACGCGCTCGCCAGCGGCTACGTCTACTACGTGTCGCTGACCGGCGTGACCGGCGCCGGCCACCTCGACGCGGCCGCCGTGGCCGAACGGCTGCGCACGCTGCGCGCGCACATCGGGCTGCCGCTGGGCGTGGGCTTCGGCATCCGCGACGGCGCCAGCGCGGCGGCGCTGGCGGCGGCCGCCGATGCGGTCATCATCGGCTCGCGCATCATCGAATTGATGGAAGGCCTGGACGACGCGCAAGCGCGCGCCGCCGCGGCGGCGTTCGTCGCCGACATCCGCCAGGCCATCGACGCGCCCCCCGCGGCGCCCAACAGGAGCGCATCATGAGTTGGCTCGAAAAGCTGCTGCCCCCGAAAATCCAGCACACCGAAGCGAGCAGCCGTCGGCAGATGCCCGAAGGGCTGTGGATCAAATGCCCGGCGTGCGAATCGGTGCTGTACAAGACCGATCTGGAGAAGAACCTGTCGGTGTGCCCGAAGTGCTCGCACCACATGCGCATCGGCGCGCGCGAGCGCCTCGACGCGCTGCTCGACGCCGAAGGGCGCTACGAGATCGGCCAGGAAGTGCTCGCGGTGGACGCGCTGAAATTCAAGGACAGCCGCAAGTACGCCGAGCGCCTGAAGGAAGCGCTGGAGAACACCCAGGAGACCGACGCGCTGGTCGTGATGGGCGGCGCGATCCAGAGCATCGCGGTGGTCGTGGCGTGCTTCGAGTTCGAGTTCATGGGCGGCTCGATGGGCTCGGTGGTCGGCGAGCGCTTCGTGCGCGGCGTCGAGACCGCGCTGGAGCAGAAGGTGCCGTTCCTGTGCTTCACCGCCACCGGCGGCGCGCGCATGCAGGAAGGGCTGCTGAGCCTGATGCAGATGGCCAAGACCAACGCCGCGCTGGCGCGGCTGGCAGCCGCGCGCATTCCCTACATCAGCGTGCTGACCGACCCGACGATGGGCGGCGTGTCGGCCAGTTTCGCCTTCGTCGGCGACGTCGTGCTGGCCGAGCCGAAGGCGCTGATCGGCTTCGCCGGGCCGCGCGTGATCGAAAACACGGTGCGCGAGAAGCTGCCCGAGGGCTTCCAGCGCGCCGAATTCCTGATGCAGAAGGGCGGCGTCGACCGCATCGTCGATCGTCGCGAGCTGCGTGCCGAGCTGGCCCAGCTGCTCGCGCTGCTGCAGCGCCAGCCCGCCGATGCCGTCTCCGCTTGATCCGGCCGCGGCCGGCTGGGATCTGGCGCGCTGGCTGCAGCACGCCGAGGCGCTGCACGCGCAGCCGATCGCGCTCGGGCTGGAGCGTGTCGCGCAAGTGCGCGACGCGCTGGGTCTGCGCTTCGCGTGTCCGGTGTTCACGGTGGCCGGAACCAACGGCAAGGGTTCGACCTGCGCCTACCTCGAGCACGTGCTGCTGGCCGCCGGCTACCGCGTCGGCGTGTACGGCTCGCCGCACCTGCTTCGCTTCGAGGAACGCTGCCGCATCGGCGGCGTCGCGGTCGAGCCGGAGGCGCTGCTGCCGCACATGCTCGCGGTCGAGCGCGCGCGCTGCGCGCTGCAGCCGGCGCCGGCGCTGACCTATTTCGAGTTCACCACGCTGGCCATCCTGAGCCTGCTGGCCGCCTCCGCGCTCGACGCCGTGGTGCTCGAAGTCGGCATGGGCGGGCGTCTGGACGCGGTCAACGTGATCGACGCCGACTGCGCGGTGATCACCAGCATCGCGCTCGACCACGTCGAATTCCTCGGCCCCGATCGCGAAGCGATCGGTTTCGAGAAGGCCGGCATCATGCGCGCCGCTCGCCCGGTGGTGATCGCCGACCCGCAGCCCCCGGCCAGCGTGCTGCGCCATGCCGAGAGTATCGGCGCGCTGCCGCTGCGCAGCGGCGAGGAATTCGGCTACCAGGCGCTGGGCCAGCAGCAGTGGGCCTGGCGCGGGCGCCACCTGCGTCGCCCCGCGCTGGCCTATCCGACGATGCGCGGCGCCAACCAGTTGCTCAACGCCAGCGCCGCGCTGGCCGCGCTGGAGGCGTTGCACGAGCGGCTGCCGACCAGCGCGCGCGACGTGCGCGAAGGCCTGGTGCGGGCCGAACTGCCCGGACGCTTCCAGGTACTGCCGGGCCAGCCGCAGGTGGTGCTCGACGTCGCGCACAATCCGCATGCGGTCGCGGTGCTGGCCGAGAACCTCGACGCGTTGGGTTATGCGCCGACCACGCACGCCGTGTTCGGTGCGATGGCCGACAAGGACCTCGACGCGATCGTCGCGCGCATCGCGCCGCTGGTGCAGCGCTGGTACCTGTGCGATCTGCCGACGCCGCGCGCGGCCAGCGCCGCGCAACTGGCCGCACGCATCGATCCGGCGCAGCTGGCTGGCAGCTATGCCGACGCGGCGCAGGCCTGGCAGGCGGCGCGCGCCGCGGCCGATACAGCCGATAGAATCGTGGTTTTCGGTTCGTTCTACACGGTCGGCGCGGTGCTCGAGGCGCTGCGCGGCGGCTCCACTCCGGCAACCCGATGAAACTCCCAGGCAAGCGCGGCAAGGACGGTGCCCGTCGCGCAGGCTCCGCCGAGCCGCAAAGCGAGGAAACGCTGCGCGTGCGCGCGCGCCGCCGGCTGATCGGCGCGGTGGCGCTGGTGCTGACCGGCGTGATCGTGTTCCCGTTGATTTTCGAGACCCAGCCCAGGCCGGTGGCGTCGAACATGACGCTGGAGATCCCGCCGCAGCCCCCGCTGCGCGCCGTGGCCAGCGCCGCGGCGCCGGCGACCCCGGCGGCCTCGGCGACCCCGGCGGTTGCGACGGCTTCGACCGGCGCGCCGCCACAAGCTGCCCCCGGAACGGTGGCCCCGGCGCTCGTGCCTGCTGGGTCGACGACGTCGAGCGCGGCGCCGGCGCCGAAATCCAAACCCGCTCCTGCGCCCGCTCCTGCGCCTGCGCCTGCGCCTGCGCCGAAGCCGACCGACACGGCACAGGGCAAGCCCGCAGCGCATGCTGCACCCGACGCGCAGCGCGTGGCCGGTGCGCGCCAGGCGCTGGCCGCGCTCGAAGGCAAGGCGCCGCAGCAGATCAGCGCGCAGAGCGCCGCCGCGGCCGCCGCGCCGCAGGGCCAGCGCTACGTGGTGCAGGCCGGCGCCTACGCCGACGCGGCGACCGCGCGCACGGTGCGCGCGAAAATCGAACACGCCGGATTCAAGACCTACACCCAGGTCGTCGACACCGCCGCGGGCAAGCGCATCCGCGTGCGGGTCGGCCCGTTCGACGACCGCACCCAGGCCGCGCACGCCGCCTCGCGCATCAAGGCGCTGGGCCTGAGCGCGGTGGTGTTGACGCTATGAGCGCGGCGCACGGCCGCTCCGAAGCTGCGCTCATACCCCCTCGGGGAGTCGAGCGCAGCGAGGAGGGCTCACCCATCAGCGCGGCGCACGGCCGCTCCGAAGCCGCGCTCAGCCCCGGCGGGAGCCGTCCGTGAATCTGCTCGACGCGCTGGCGCTGGTCGCGCTGGCCGTTTCCGCCGGCGTCGGCGTCGTGCGCGGCGCAGCCTACGAATTGATCAGTCTGGGCGGCTGGGTTGCCGCCTTCTTCGTCGCTCACCTGGCGGCGCCGTGGGCCGCGACGAAGTTGCCGCCGATGCTCACTGAGCCCGGTTTGCGTGCCGGTGTGGCCTGGGGCGCTTGTTTCGTCGCCACGCTGCTGGCGGCCGGGCTGCTGGCGACGCTGGTGCGCCTGCTGCTGCGCTCGACCGGCCTGGGCCTGCTCGACCGCAGCATGGGCGCCTTGTTCGGCCTGGCGCGCGGCGCGCTGCTGGTGCTGGTCGCGCTGTTCGCGGCCGGTTACACGGAGCTGCCGCACAGTGCGCTGTGGCAGGCCTCGCTACTCGTTCCTCCAGCGACGGCCGCGCTTCACGCGCTGCTGCCGGCGCTGCCCCAAGCCGTCGCGCACGCGCTGCCGGCGCATTGACCCCGTTTCGTTGGAGTGCATCATGTGTGGAGTCGTCGGCATCGTTTCACGCCAGCCGGTCAACCAGGCGATCTATGACGCGCTGCTGCTGCTGCAGCATCGCGGCCAGGACGCCGCCGGCATCATCACCGGCCAGGGCGGCAAGCTGTACATGCAAAAAGCGCGCGGAATGGTGCGCGACGTGTTCCGCACGCGCAATATGCGCGCACTGCCCGGCAACTACGGATTGGGTCAGGTGCGTTACCCGACCGCCGGCAGCGCCGACAGCGAGGAGGAGGCGCAGCCGTTCTACGTCAATGCGCCGTACGGGCTGGCGCTGGCGCACAACGGCAACCTGACCAACGCCGACGAGCTGCGCGCCGAGCTGGCGGCGACCGACCACCGCCACATCAACACCGGCTCGGACTCCGAGGTGCTGCTCAACGTGCTGGCGCGTGAACTGGACCGCGTCAGCGGCACGCAGCCGTTGCGCGCGGCCGACCTGTTCGCCGCGGTGCGCGCGGTGCATCGTCGCGTGCGCGGTTCATACGCGGTGGTCGCGCTGATCGCCGGGCACGGGCTGCTCGCGTTCCGCGACCCCTACGGCATCCGCCCGCTGTGCTTCGGGCGCAGCGATCCCGATGGCGACTTCATGGTCGCCAGCGAATCGGTCGCGCTCGAGGGCAACGGCTTCCGCCTGGAGCGCGACGTCGCGCCGGGCGAGGCGGTGTACGTCGATTTCGACGGCGTCATGCAGGCCGAGCAGTGCGCCGAGACGCCGACGCTGAACCCGTGCATCTTCGAATTCGTCTATCTGGCGCGCCCCGATTCGGTGCTCGACGGCATCTCGGTCTACCAGGCGCGGCTGAACATGGGCGAGACGCTGGCGCAGCGCGTGATCTCGGTGATGCCGCCCAGCGAAATCGACGTCGTCATTCCGGTGCCCGAATCGAGCCGGCCGGCGGCGATGCAGCTGGCGTGGAAGCTCGGCCGCGCCTATCGCGAGGGCTTCGTCAAGAACCGCTACGTCGGCCGAACCTTCATCATGCCGGGGCAGGCGGTGCGCAAGAAATCGGTGCGGCAGAAGCTCAACGCGATCGGCCAGGAGTTCGCCGGGCGCAACGTGCTGCTGGTCGACGACTCGATCGTGCGCGGCACGACCTCGCGCGAAATCGTGCAGATGGCGCGCGAGGCCGGCGCGCGCAAGGTCTATCTGGCCTCGGCGGCGCCCCCGGTGCGCTACCCGAACGTCTACGGCATCGACATGCCGACCGCGGCGGAGCTGGTCGCGCACGGGCGCGATGTCGAGGAGATACGCGCGCAGATCGGCTGCGACGCGCTGATCTACCAGGACCTGGAGGCGATGAAGCGCGCGGTGCGGCGCGAGCGCCCCGACATCACGACCTTCGAGGCCTCGTGTTTCGACGGCTGCTACATCACCGGCGACGTCGATGCGGCCTTGCGCGGTGCCCGGCGCGGCGGCGGCGACGATACGCCGAGCAGCCGCCTGAACCTGCAGGGACAGGAAGAGGC
This sequence comes from Pseudomonadota bacterium, assembly GCA_021825505.1. Classification (GTDB taxonomy): domain Bacteria; phylum Pseudomonadota; class Gammaproteobacteria; order Burkholderiales; family Burkholderiaceae_C; genus Thiomonas_A. The sequence continues at coordinate 6,093 of JAKAHP010000022.1, read as the reverse complement.
CGCATCATGAGCGACGACGCCACGCCCTTGCACCCGGACACGCTCGCGGTGCGCGAGGCGCTGCCGCGCAGCGCCTGGGGCGAGCACAGCGAGGCGCTGTTCCTGACCAGCAGCTTCGTGCAACCCGACGCGGCCAGTGCCGCCGCGCGCTTCGCCGGCGAAGAGGACGGTTTCATCTATTCGCGCTTCTCCAATCCGACGGTGACGAGCATGGAGCGGCGCCTGGCGGCGCTGGAAGGCTGCGAGGCGGCGCTGGGAACGGCCAGCGGCATGGGCGCGATCCTGCTGGTGATGCTCGGGTTGCTCAAGGCCGGCGACCACGTGGTGTGCTCACGCTCGGTGTTCGGCGCGACGCTGAAGCTGATCGGCACCGAGTTCGCGCGCTTCGGCGTCGAGGCCAGTTTCGTGCCGCAGACCGAAGTGGCGGCGTGGCGCGCGGCGATCCGCCCCGGGCGCACGCGGCTGCTGTTCGCCGAGTCGCCGACCAATCCGCTGACCGAGGTGTGCGACATCGGCGCGCTGGCCGAGCTGGCGCACGACGCCGGCGCGCTGCTGGTGGTCGACAACTGCTTCTGCTCGCCGGCGCTGCAGCGCCCGATCGAGCTCGGTGCCGACCTGGTCGTGCATTCGGGGACCAAATACCTCGATGGGCAGGGACGCGTGGTGGCCGGGGCGATTTGCGGCAGCCGCGAGCTGGTCGACGGCCGGCTGCTGCCGGTGCAGCGCAGTGCCGGCGTCACGCTGTCGCCGTTCAACGCCTGGGTCGTGCTCAAGGGCATGGAGACGCTGAGCCTGCGCATGCGTGCGCACAGCGCCGCCGCGCTCGAGCTGGCGCGCTGGCTGGAGCAGCAGCCCGGCGTGGCGCGCGTGCACTACCCCGGCCTGGCATCTCACCCGCAGCACCTGCTGGCGATGCGCCAGCAATCGGGTCAGGGTGGCGCGGTGTTCTCGTTCGAGGTCGAGGCGGCCGACGCGGCGGCGGCGCGCGCGCGCGCCTTCTCGCTGATCGACGCCACCCGACTGTGCTCGATCACGGCCAATCTGGGCGACACCAAGACCACCATCACCCATCCGGCGAGCACCTCGCACGGCCGCCTCAGCGAAGAGCAGCGCGCCGCCGCCGGCATCACCCAGGGGCTGATCCGCATCGCGGTCGGTCTCGAGCATGTCGGCGACCTGCAGCGCGACCTGGCGCGCGGCCTGCAACCCGCCTGAGCCAACCCCTCCATCATGAATCGACCCGTCCGCACCCGCTTCGCCCCGAGCCCGACCGGCTTCATCCACCTCGGCAACATCCGTTCCGCGCTGTACCCGTGGGCGTTCGCGCGCCACCACGGGGGCACCTTCATCCTGCGCATCGAGGACACCGACACCGAGCGCTCGACCGATGCTGCGGTGCAGGTCATTCTCGAGAGCATGCGCTGGATGGGGCTGGACTACGACGAGGGCCCCTTCTACCAGATGCAGCGCATGGCGCGTTATCGCGAAGTGCTGCAGCAGCTGGTCGACGCCGGCCACGCCTACCCCTGCTACATGAGCAGCGCCGAACTCGACGCGCTGCGCGAGGCGCAGATGGCGGCCGGCGAGAAGCCGCGCTACGACGGGCGCTGGCGGCCCGAGCCGGGGCGCGAGCTACCCGCCCCGCCGGCCGGGGTGCAGCCGGTGCTGCGCTTTCGCACGCCGCGCAGCGGCAGCGTGGTGTGGGACGACAAGGTCAAGGGCCGCGTCGAGGTACGCAACGACGAGCTCGACGACCTCGTCATCGCGCGCCCCGACGGGACGCCGACCTACAACTTCTGCGTCGTGGTCGACGACATCGACATGGGCATCACCCATGTGATCCGCGGTGACGACCACGTCAACAACACGCCGCGCCAGATCCATGTGTTTCGCGCGCTCGGTGCCGAGCCGCCGGTTTACGCGCACTTGCCGACGGTGCTCAACGAGCAGGGCGAGAAGCTGTCCAAGCGCAACGGCGCGAAGAGTGTGATCCAGTATCGCGACGAAGGCTATCTGGCCGACGCGATGGTCAACTACCTGGCCCGGCTGGGTTGGTCGCACGGCGACGCCGAAGTATTCTCGCGCGAGCAGCTGGTGCAATGGTTCGACCTCGACCACCTCGGCCGCTCCGCCGCGCAGTTCGACGGCGAGAAGCTCAAGTGGCTCAACGCGCAGTATCTGCGCGCGCTGCCTGCCGACGCGCTGGTCGCACAGCTGCGCCCCTTCGTGCAGCGCCTGGGGCTGGTCGAGCACGGCGTCGAGCTCGGTGCGGCCGCGCTGCTGCTGCGCGAGCGCGCGTCGACGCTGGCCGAGCTCGCCGAGCTGTGCGCGATGTTCTACGCGCCGCCGCAGCCGGAGCCCGAACTGCTTGCGCAGCACCTGAGCGACGCCGCGCGCGTCGCGCTGGCCGAGCTGACGCAGCGCTTGCAGCAGTTGCCGAGCTGGGATGCGCCGTCGATTTCGGCGGCGCTGAAGGCCACGCTGGCCGCGCAGGGGCTGAAGATGCCGCAGCTGGCGATGCCGCTGCGCCTGCTCGTGGCCGGCCGGCTGCAGACGCCGTCGGTCGATGCGGTGCTGGCGCTGTTCGAGCGCGCCACGGTGCTCGAGCGCCTCGCCGCGGCGCAGGCGCCAGCCGCCTGAGACCGCCGCGCTGAGGTGCGCGTAGCGGGGAAGCGACGTTTCGGGTTACAATTGCCCTTTGAAGGGTTTATAGCTTAACAGGGCAAAGGGCGAGCCGTGGCGAAAACGACTACTACGCGCAAATCCGTGGACACCGATAGCGATGTCCTGACTCCCGCCAAGCCGCAGGCTTCCAAGGATGCAAACCCCTGGGACCTGATGATGGCCAATGCAGCTGAGGTGGCATCGACCTTTCGCAAGCGTCCGCAAGTGAAAGTGTCTTCGCCGTGGCGTGAGGGCTTCGGCCGTCCGCTGTCGCAGCGCTCGCGTGAGATCTACGAGCACATCACCGCGAACAAGACGCGGCTGAAGCAGAAGTAAGCTGCGGGCGGTCGCCGCTTGCGCAGCGACCGCGCCGGCGCTGTCAACCCGCGGCGAGCGCTTGCGCGCACTCGGCGATCAGCGCCGGCCCGCGGTAGATCAATCCGGTATAGAGCTGCACCAGATCGGCGCCGGCATCGAGCTTGGCGCGCGCCGCCGCCGCGTCGACGATGCCGCCGACACCGATGATCGGATAGCCGGCGCCGAGCCGCGCGCGCAGGTGCGCGATCACCGCGTCGGAGCGCGCGCGCAGCGGTGCGCCGCTCAGGCCTCCGGTCTCGTCCGCGTGGCGCAGGCCTTCGACGCCGTCGCGCGTCACCGTGGTGTTGGTCGCGATGACGCCGTCGACGCGGTGGCGCAGCAATGCGTCGGCCAGCGCGTCGAGTTGCGCCGGCTCCAGGTCGGGGGCGATCTTCAGCAGCAAGGGCACGCGTCGCCCCTGCGCGTCGGCCAGTCGCGCGCGCTCGTCGGCGAGGCCGCCGAGCAGGTGTTCGAGCGCGTCGTCGGCCTGCAGCTGGCGCAGGTTGCGCGTGTTCGGCGACGACACGTTGACCGTCACGTAGTCGGCGTGTTCGTGCACCGCGCGCAGTCCGGCGACGTAGTCGTCGAGCGCGCGCTCGATCGGCGTGACCGCGTTCTTGCCGATGTTCAGACCCAGCGGCACTTCGCGCCGGCTGCGTCGCACGTGGCGCAGGAAGGTGTCGAGCCCGTCGTTGTTGAAGCCCATGCGATTGATCAGGGCCTGCGCCTGCGGCAGCCGGAACAGGCGCGGCTGCGGGTTGCCGGCTTGCGGCAGCGGCGTGACCGTGCCGACTTCGATGAAGCCGAAGCCGAGCGCGGCCAGCGCATCGATCGCCTCGCCGTTCTTGTCCAGCCCCGCGGCCAGGCCGACGCGGTTGGCGAAGCGCAGGCCGAGCAACTGCACCGGGTCGTTGACGCGCGCCGGCGCCAGCAGCAGCGACAGCCCCGCGGCGTGCAGCAGGCGCACCGCGCGCAGCGTCAGCGCATGGGCGGCCTCAGGCTCGAGCGCGAACAACAGGGGGCGTGCGGCGGCGTAGGGAATCGGCATCGTGGCAGTGCGCTGGGAAGCAGGTTGGAGCGGCGATAATAAGCCTCCCGACCAACCCCCCACCGTAATCCTTCGATGGCCCAAACGATGACCCAGGACGAACTCAAGCGCGAGGTTGCGCACGCCGCGCTGCGCGAAATTCCCGACGGCGAGATCGTCGGCGTCGGCACCGGATCGACGGTGAATTTCTTCATCGATGCGCTGGCGACGATACGCTCGCGCGTACGCGCGACGGTGTCGAGTTCGGAGCGCAGCACCGAACGGCTGCGCGCACTCGGTTTCGAGGTGCTCGACCTCAATGCTGTCGAGCGCGTGCCGGTCTACGTCGACGGTGCCGACGAGATCGAACCGGGCGGCGCGATGATCAAGGGCGGCGGCGGCGCGCTGACGCGCGAGAAGATCATCGCCGAAGTCGCCGAGCGCTTCGTGTGCATCGTCGACGCGTCGAAGATGGTACCGGTGCTCGGCCGTTTTCCGTTGCCGGTCGAAGTGGTGCCGATGGCGCGCGAACTGGTGCGGCGCCGCTTGCAGGCGATGGGCGGCGAGCCGCGCCTGCGCGAGGGCTACCTGACCGACAACGGCAATCAGATCCTCGACGTGCACGGACTGCACATCGACGCGCCACGTGAATTCGAGTACCGCGTCAACCAGATTCCGGGCGTCGTCACGGTCGGCCTGTTCGCGCAGCGCGGCGCCGACGTCGCCTTGATCGGCGGCGCCGACGGCGTCAGCACGCGCACCTTCTAGAACTGGAAGCCCGGCGGCGCGTGCGGGTTCGGCGGCGGCAGCACCGGCACCGAGCCGGCGCGCGCCGGCGGCGCCGCGGCCGCGTCCGACGCGGCCAGCGCCGGCAGCGGCATCGGCGGCGCGAAGTCCCAATGCGGTGGCAGCTGCGAGGTCGGCGGGTAGCCGGCGGCGTCGAGCGCACCGCCCCACACCGAGGCGTTGAAGCCGGGCTCGAGCTGGCGCGCACCGACCACGAGCAGGGGCAGCCGGCGCACGCCGTGGCTGAGCTGCTCGAAGTGGCGCGCCGCGCCGGCGTCGTCGACGGTCAGCTCGCGATAGGGCACGCCGCGCCGGCGCAGCAGCGCGACGCCGTCGCGGCAGGCCGGGCAGTGCGCCATCGTGTAGACCACCACCGGGTCGCGTTGCATCGCGGCGCGCAGCGCCGGCGCCAGCGACGCCTCGGCCGGCGTGGGCGCACTCGGCGCGAGCTGCTGCAGCGCGCGGCCGCCGGAGGGCGGCGGCACGTCGGTGAAGGTGATCTGGCCATCGGGGCCGACGACGCGGTACACGGCCCATGCCGCCTGCAGCGGCCAGGCAGCCAGCAGCAAGACCGCAAGCAGCGACGCCACACGTTGCATCATGCCCCCCTTGGTGCCGACGCGGCGGCGTTGATGCCCTGGTGACGCAGCAGCGCGTCGATGCGCGGCTCGCGCCCGCGGAACGCGCGAAACGACTCGATGGCGTCGCGGCTGCCGCCGCGCGCCAGGATCTCGTCGCGGAAGCGCGCGCCGGTGTCGGCGTCGATCACGCCGTGTTCCTCGAAGCCGGCGTAGGCGTCGGCCGACAGTACCTCGGCCCACTTGTAGCTGTAGTAGCCGGCAGCGTAGCCGCCCGCGAAGATGTGCGAGAAGCTGTGCTGGAAGCGGTAGAACGCCGGCGGGTGCAGCACCGCGACTTCGTGCCGCACCGCGTCGGCCACCGCGGCCACGTCCTGCGGCGTGAAGCGGGGCAGGCCGTGGTGCAGGCGCAAGTCGAACAGCGAGAATTCGACCTGGCGCAGCATGTGCAGCCCGGACTGGAAATGGCGCGCCGCCAGCATGCGCTCGAACAGCTCGCGCGGCATCAACGCACCGGTGTCGACGTGGCGCGTCAGGCGCTGCAGCACGTCCCATTCCCAGCAGAAGTTCTCCATGAACTGGCTGGGCAGCTCGACCGCGTCCCACTCGACGCCGCTGATGCCGGCCAGCGCGAGCTCGTCGACCTGGGTCAGCAGGTGGTGCAGCGTGTGCCCGAACTCG
>JAKAHP010000275.1 GCA_021825505.1 Pseudomonadota bacterium | reverse complement strand
GGACGAACTGTCGCCGGAAGACAAGCAGACCGTCGCCCGCGCGCGCAAGATCCAGCGCTTCCTGTCGCAGCCGTTCCACGTCGCCGAAGTGTTCACCGGCTCGCCGGGCAAGTACGTTCCGCTGAAGGAAACGATCCGCGGCTTCAAGATGATCGTCGCCGGTGAATGCGACGCGCTGCCCGAGCAGGCCTTCTACATGGTCGGCACGATCGACGAGGCCTTCGAGAAGGCGAAGAAGCTGAACTGACCAGGCGCCGCGCCCCCAGGGGCGCGGCCGTCGAGCACGCGGAGTCACCATGAACACTTTCCAGATCGATGTGGTCAGCGCCGAAGAGCTGATCTATTCGGGCCAGGCGCGTTTCGTCGCGCTTCCCGGCGAAGCCGGCGAGCTCGGCATCCTGCCCGGGCACACGCCGCTGATCACGCGCATCAAGCCCGGTGCGGTGCGCATCGAGCGCTCGGACGGAACCAGCACCGAGGACGATTTCGTGTTCGTCGCCGGCGGCGTGCTCGAGGTGCAGCCCAAGCACGTCACGGTGCTGGCCGATACCGCGATCCGCGGCAAGGATCTCGACGAGGCCAAGGCGCAGGAAGCGCTCAAGCTGGCGCAGGAAAACCGCGCCCACGCGAAGGAATCGCAGGACATCGCGGTGGTCGAAGGCGAACTGGCGATGCTCGCCGCGCAACTCGCGGCAATCCGTCGCCTGCGCGGACGCGCTCACTGAAACCGCTTCGAAACGCTGTTCCGAACCCGCCCCCGGGCGGGTTTTTTATCGTCCGTACGCAGCGCGCTGGCCCCGGGCAGCGACCTGCTAGCATCGCGCCATGCGAACCGCTGGCCCGCTGCCCTTGCGTCGTGCCCGGCCCGCATGGCGCTTCGCCGCGCTGTGCGGGGCCGCGCTGCTCGCCGGCTGCGCCAGCGCGCCGCGCCCCGAGGGCGGCGCGGCGGCCGGTCATTGCTGGGCCCCGGCACCGAATCTGCGGGCCGCCTACAACCGCAGCTACACGGTGCGAGGCCGGCGCTACACGCCGCTGTCGAACGCCGACGGCTACGCCGTCGACGGCACCGCGTCGTGGTACGGCTGGGAATCGGGCTCGACCACCGCGATGGGCACGCGCTTCGACCCGCGCGCGTTCACCGCGGCCAGTCGCCAGCTGCCGCTGCCGACTTGCGTGCGCGTGACCAACCTGAGCAATGGCCGCAGCGTCGACGTGCTGGTCAACGACCGCGGCCCCTTCGTCGACAGCCGCTTGATGGACCTGTCGTTCGGCGCCGCGCAGGCGCTCGGCGTGACCCGCACCGGCACCGCGCCGGTGCGCATCGTCGCGCTGCAGGACCTGCCGGCCGACGCCGCGCCGCTTCCCGCGGTTGCGCCGACTCCGGCGCCCGTCCCGAATCCGGCGCCGCCCCCGACCCCGCCGGCGACTCCGGCGAGCGTGCCCGCTCCTGCCGTTGCGCCGCCCGCGGACACGATTCAGGTCCAGGCGCTTGCGCCGTTGACGCCCGCACCGTCGACCGTGGGCGGTGCCGCCGAACGCGGCCTCGATGCGCTGATCGCACGCGCCGACGCCGCACCTGCCGCACCTGCCGCACCTGCCGCACCTGCCGCACCTGCCGCACCTGCCGCACCTGCCGCACCTGCCGCACCTGCCGCACCTGCCGCACCTGCCGCACCTGCCACACCTGCTACACCTGCCGCAACCGGCACACCTGCCACACCTGCCGCATCCGCCACGCCTGCCGCATCCGCCGCATCCGCCGCATCCGCCGCATCCGCCGCATCCGCCGCATCCGCCACGCCTGCGGTCGACGCAAGGGCCGCGGTCGCCCCGCGCTCGGTGCAGCGCGCGCAGAGCTATCTGCAAACCGGAGCGTTCACCTCGCGCGAACGCGCGTTGGCCGAGCGCGACCGGCTGCGCGCGGCCGGCGTCGGCACGGTCGACATCGCCCCCGGCATGGTGCGCGGCGAGACTTTCTACCGGGTCCAGATCGGGCCGCTGGCCTCCGATCACCCCGATTCGACCCTGCTTGCACGGCTGGCTTCACTGGGGCTGCGCGGCTACGCCGTCGTGCAACAGTGAGCGCGCCGCGCCTCACCTAAAATGCCGGGGTTTCCCCCGCCCTGACTGCAATGCGTGACTATGTATCCCGTTTGACCAGCGTACTGTCGGCCGCCGCCTCGCAGCTGTCGCCGGAAGCGCCGGCCGCTCAGCTCGAGCGCCCGAAGGCCGCCGGCCACGGCGATTTCTCGTGCACGCTGGCGATGCAGCTGGCACGCAAGCTCAAGCGCAACCCGCGCGAGATCGCGCAACACCTGATCGACGCGGTACGCGCCGACGACGCGCTGGCCGCCGGGCTGCAAAACATCGAGCTGGCCGGAGCGGGCTTCGTCAACATCGAGTTGACGCCGCGGGTCAAGCAGGCCACCGTCGCGCGCGTGCTGGCCGAGGCCGAGCGCTTCGGCTGCGTGGGCGAGGATGCGGCCAAGTCGGTGCTGGTCGAATTCGTGTCGGCCAACCCGACCGGCCCGCTGCACGTCGGGCACGGCCGCCAGGGCGCATTGGGCGACACCATCGCCGCCTTGCTCGCCAGTCAGGGCTGGAACGTCACGCGCGAGTTCTATTACAACGACGCCGGCGTGCAGATCGGCAACCTCGCGCTGTCGGTGCAGGCGCGCGCGCGCGGCCTCAAGCCCGGCGACGCCGGCTGGCCCGAGGCCGCGTACAACGGCGAATACATCGCCGACATCGCGCGCGACTATCTGGCGCGCAGCACGGTGCAGGCCGCCGACGGCGAAGCCGTGCACGCGCTGGGCGACGCCGGCGACCTCGACGCGATCCGCGCCTTCGCGGTCGCCTACCTGCGCCGCGAGCAGGACCTCGACCTGCGCACCTTCGGCATCCGCTTCGACAACTACTACCTCGAGTCGAGCCTGTACCGCGACGGCCGCGTCGACGCCACGGTCGATGCGCTGGTCGCGTCGGGCCACACCTACGCGCACGACGGCGCGCTGTGGCTGCGCACCACCGATTTCGGCGACGACAAGGACCGCGTGATGCGCAAGTCCGACGGCACCTACACCTATTTCGTGCCCGACGTCGCCTACCACCTCGCCAAGTGGGAGCGCGGCTTCCGCCATGCGATCAACATCCAGGGCTCGGACCACCACGGCACGGTGGCGCGCGTGCGCGCCGGGCTGCGCGCCGCCAACCCGGCGATTCCGCCGTCGTATCCCGATTACGTGCTGCACAAGATGGTCACCGTGATGCGTGGCGGCCAGGAAGTGAAGATCTCCAAACGCGCCGGCAGCTACGTCACGGTGCGCGACCTGATCGAATGGTCGGGCGGCGTGCGCGACGAGATGGACGACGCCGAGCGCGCGGCGGCGCTGCAGCGCGGGCGCGACGCGGTGCGCTTTTTCCTCGTTTCGCGCAAGGCCGACACCGAGTTCGTGTTCGACGTCGACCTCGCGCTGGCGCGCAACGACGAGAACCCGGTCTATTACGTGCAGTATGCGCACGCGCGCATCTGCTCGGTGCTCGCGCAGTGGAGCGAGCGCGACGGCGGGCGCGAGGACGATCTCGCCGCGGTCGACCTGACGCCGCTGCAGCAGCCGCGCGAACTCGAGCTGATGATGCTGCTGGCCGCCTACCCCGAAATGCTGGCGCAGGCCGCACTCGAGTTGACGCCGCACGACGTCGCGTTCTATCTGCGCCAGCTCGCTGGCAGCCTGCACGGCTACTACAACGCCGAGCGCGTGCTGGTGGACGATCCGGCGCTGAAAGCGGCGCGACTGGCGCTGCTGCTCGCGGTGCGCCAGGTATTGCACAATGCACTGGGCGTGCTCGGCGTGAGCAGCCCGCAACGCATGTGAACCCGTATCCTGAAAATGCCATGACCCTGGACACTCGCATTCCGCCCGCGCAGCGCGGCGGCACCACGCTGGGCCTGATCATCGGCCTGGTGATCGGTCTGGCCATCGCCTTGGCCGCGGCCGCCTACATCAACCGGGCGCAATTGCCGTTCATGAATCGCTTCCAGCAGCGACCGATGACACCGGCGTCGGCAGCGCAGAACTGGAACCCGAATCAGGATCTGGCCACCGGCGGCGCTCCGGCGGCAGGCGGCACGACGCCGGCGCCGGTCAGCAGCGCGCCGCTGTCGCCGAAGGCGATCGAGGCGCTCGGCCAGCCGCCGTCGGGCGTCGTGCAAGGCG
>JAKAHP010000021.1 GCA_021825505.1 Pseudomonadota bacterium | reverse complement strand
GTCACCTCCACCGAGAACCCGACCACGAAGGAACTGGACCCGCAACCGCCGCAAGCCACGTGTCCTTACGCCGGGGGCTATCTCGCGGGCGTGCCCAACGCAAAGGCACCGAACGGCGCAACCGGAGGAATGGGCACATCGGCCAGCCTGCTTGTGGTCGGCGTCGATGAGGCCGGAATGCTCGACGGCGTTTTCTTCGATGATTCGAGCAAGCGCCATTGGCAGCGGATCCAGGGCACGCTCGCCAAACCCGTGATGGCCGTGTCCGCACGCGACGCGAGCGGTCGGACGGCCGTGAAATTCAGCATGCACTTTGCGCACGACGCAGACGGACACAATGTCCTCGAAGTGCGTGCACGATCGTCTGGAATTTGCCGAAGCAAAGCTGTTTACCATGCTACGTCCCGGCATTTTGCGTGTCTGCGTCGACGAGCAGCGGGGCCCCGACCTTCACTCGGGCCATTTTTTTCATGCAGCACACGATAACCTGAGACTTCATGCCATGACGACGCCACCCGAATATGGCCCACCCTTGTCGCTGACCGACGCCAAACGCATCGCCAGTGCCGCCGAGGCGGAAGCCCAAAGACAGGGCTGGGCCATGGTGATCGCGATCGCCGACAGCAGCGGACACGTCGTCGTGCTCAACAAGATGGATCACGCACAGTACGGCAGCATCGAGCTCGCGCTGGCCAAGGCGAAGACGGCAACCCACTTCAAGCGCCCGACCAAATTGTTCGAGGACACCGTGGCGCAAGGCGGCGTGGGGTTGCGCCTGTTGTCGGCGCCGGATTTTTGTCTGTTCGAGGGTGGCTTGCCGCTGCTGCGCGACGGCAAGCTAGTCGGCGCCATCGGCGTGTCGGGCGCGCGCTCGGATCAGGACGGCATCGTCGCCGCGGCCGGCGCAGGTGCGCTCTGAATCCATGCAGACGTCGACCCCGCCATAGGTGGAGGCAACGTCATGCTCCGGACGCTGACGGCTGCTTCGACACAGTGCGTCTTGCAGCCACGCTCAGGCGCGCAAACCCAGGATCAGACCCCAAAGTGCACCGCACGCGATCAGCACCAACGGGTGCACGTTCCAGCGCATGAGTGCCAGTACGGTCAACCCGGTCAGCGCCGCCGTTGCCCACCCTGTGTCGGCGGCGCCAACCAGGGAAAGCGCCGTGGCCAGCATCATGCCAACCGCGACGTGTGATAGCGAGAATCGCAACAACCCCATCAATCGACGGGCGCGTCCGCGCAGCCGCACCATCAATACCAGGAGAGTGAGTGCGGCAGGCGGCACGACCAGCGCAAGCGTGGCGGCCACCGCGGCAAGTACGCCACCCGCCTGCAGCGCGACCAGTGTGGCAAAAAGGAAGTTCGGTCCAGGCGCTGCCTGCGCAATACTGAACGCAGCCACAAACCCTCGCGCTTGCAGCCAGTGGTGCTCGACGACGACGAAACGGTAGATCTGCGGCGTCAACGAAACGACGCCACCACCCACGGCCATCATTGAGATTGCGCAGAAATATTTGAAGATCGCCCAGGCAACCAGCAACTGCTGAGACATGCTCAATCCCCAGTGCCTGGCCAGTCGTTCCGCAGCAGTGCCATCCCCACGAGGGCTAGCGTTGCAAGCAGCAGCCAAAGCGACAGATGCAGTATGGCGATGCCGCCGAGCGCCAACGCCACCATCAGCATGCTGCGCCATTGGCGCGGCAATCCGGCGAACATACGCAAGGCCATTACCACGATCAACCCAGCGGCGGCCGCCGACATGCCACCCAGCACCGACGCCAGGATGGGTGACTGGCCGTGAGCTTCATAGCCCAACCCCAGAAGGATGACCAGCGCCATGGGGCCGAGCATCATGCCGGTGAGCGCACTGACGCCGCCCGCGACTCCTGCGTGCTGATATCCGACTACAACGGCCATATTGCAGATTGTCGGGCCCGGCAGCACCTGCCCCATGGCCAGGAGTTCGCGGAACGCATCCGGGGAGATGACCTTGCGCTTCTCAACCAGCACGCGGTACATCCACGGCAGCACGCCCCCGAAGCCGAGCATTGTGATTTGGGTAAACGTCCAGAACAACTGGGCACAGCCCATTGAAGGCTCCGCTCCGATCGCAAGGGCTGCAGGGGCAGCGCCCGAAGTATTTCGCATAGGGTGTGTGGGAAGCGCGTTTTCCTGTTCCTAAACAGACAAGATCAGTTTTCGTTGACGCGTGGTCTGGTGCGCCACGCGAACAGGCCACCTACGCTGCCCGCCTGTACTCGAACGTGAACACGATTTCCGCGAACTCGGAAAAAAAGACGGCGCCGGCCGCGTCAGCAGCACAGCGCCACAACTCTGGTCTTGGTGTCGCAACGTCGTCAGGTCACTGGCGCCGGGTTGAAAATCGTGAATGCGTTGTGCAGACCCCAGTGCTCGGCCCAGCGCCTGCGCCGCCCGCTGGCGACGTCCAGAATGCAATCGAGAATCTCCCGAGCGACATCGTCGAGGCTGCATGCGCCGCGCGCGATGCGCCCGGCATCGACGTCGATCAGATCCGGCCACTGCTCCGCCAGTTCGCTTCGTGTCGCAAGCTTGATCACCGGAACCGCAGCCAAGCCGTAAGGCGTACCACGCCCGGTCGTGAACACATGCACATTCATGCCCGCCGCCGCCTGCAACGTGCCGCAGATGAAGTCGCTGGCCGGGGTCGCTGCGAAACCCAGGCCACGCTGACCGGGGCCGAGCCGCTCACCCGGCCCCAGCACGAAATCGATCGGCAAGGTCCCGGACTTGACGATCGACCCCATGGCTTTCTCGACGATGTTCGACAAGCCACCCTTCTTGTTGCCCGGGGTGGTGTTGGCGCTTCGGTCGGCTCCGCCGCGACGCAGGTAGGCGTCGTACCACTCGAGCTCTGCGACGAGACGCTCGGCCACCGCATGATCACGCGCCCGAGCAGTCAGCAAGGCGACGCCATCGCGCACCTCGGTGACCTCGGAAAAAAGCACGGTGGCGCCCGCGCGAACCAGCATGTCGACCGCGCGGCCCAGCGCCGGATTGGCCGTCACTCCGGACAGCGCATCGCTGCCGCCGCACTGGATGCCGACGACCAGCCCCGACGCCGGTACCGTTTCACGGCGCCGCGCGTCAAGCCGCTGCAAGTGCAACTCGGCTTGGCGCAGAATGGCATCGAGCATGCCGTTGAATCCTCCGTGCGCCGGGTCCTGCAACCGCACCACCGGCACGCAGGCCTCGGCGCTGGCGCCCACATCGGCCACCGCGCGCTCGTCGACCAGCGGGATGCTCCCTGCTGGCAGGAGTTTCTCGGGTTGCAGCTTTTCGCAGCCCAAGCTGACGACCATCACTTCGCCACCGAAATTCGGATTGAGACTTAGATTGCGCAGCGTTCGGATCGGGATGTGCGCATCGGGCGCGTCGATCGCTACGCCGCACCCATAGCCGTGCTCGAGAGCGACCACGTCGTCAACGTGCGGAAAACGCGGCAGCAATTCACGCCGAATGCGCGCCACCGCGTGCTCGACCACGCCGGCCACGCACTGCACGGTCGTCGTGATCGCCAGCAGGTTGCGCGTGCCCACGCTGCCGTCCGCGTTGCGGTAGCCGAGGAAGCTCAGGCCTTCGATCGGTGGCGCGGTGCGCAGTTCGGTCGCCACCGGCAGATTCTGCAGTGCGCGCGCCTCGGGCATGCGCATGGTGCCTTCGTGCACCCAGGCGCCGGCCTCGATGCGCTGCAAGGCGTAGCCGATGGCAACGCCGTAGCGCAGCACCTGCGCCTCGGCCTCGATCGTGCGCAACGCGACCTTATGCCCTTGAGGCACGGCCTCGCGCAACACCAGACCGTCGTCCAGGCGCTGCCCCGCGGGAAGGCCGCCACGCGTGGCGACGACAGCGACGTTGTCGATCTCGTGCATGCGCACGAGCAGCGCTTGCTGTTCCATTTTCAGACTCCGCTGAGAAATTCCACCCACATCGGCCGTGCCGCGCAAGCCGCGCGCGCGACTTCACGCCAATCGCCGGTTGGCTGACGGCGATGAACGATGAAGGAGTCGGCACGTTCGCCGCAGCTCACCAACCACTCCCCGCAATGCGCCAGCGCGCGCGGAACGGCCGGCACCTCGAGTGTCGCGGTTTGCAGCAGGCGGCCGCGCTCAAGGTCGACGTCGAAGCCATGCACCCGGTTGCGGCGGCGTTCGCTCAGCCACAGCTGGGCGCCGTCATCGCTGCAGCGGATGTCGCCATACCACGGCGCATCGCTGCCGCTCCAGTTGAGCTCGGCGCTGAACAACGGCTGCAGGACGTTCGCTCCTGCGTCGTAGCGGCAGACGTCGAGCCAGGCATGTGACTCGTTGTTGACGAACACGAGGTCGCCTGCGATGGCCAGATGGCGCGGGCTGGCTGCGGCGTGCAGGCGCAAGCGGCTGCCTCGCCGCGCGGTCAGCGGCGCGCTTGCGACGTCGGCCGGCAGACACAGCAGCGTGCCGGCCAGGGTCTCGGTGGCCACGATCAGACGCCCGTCGCCAAGTGCAACACAGGCGTGGGACGGCCCGTGAGTGGGCAGCACCTGCACCTCGCGCTCACGGATCCAGTTGATCTGCTCCATCGCGTAGGAGGCACCAAGCAGGCCCGTGCGCGTCGTGTCGAGCGCGATCCACGCAAGATCCGCCGGCAACGGACGCCGGTCGAGCACGCACAGTGCGCCGTCGGCACCGCGCTCGATGCGCAGCAGCGCGTAGGGCTCGCCGCGCAAGGCCGCGTACAGTGTGGCGCCCTCGGCATGCCAAGCCAACGGCGCCACCGCGCCTGCGCAGTCGAGCTGTTGGCGCAAGCGCGGCACGCCGGAGTCCAGCGACCAGCGCTGCACGAGACCGTCGCCGGCGCACGCGACGACGAATTCCGGCGCCGCGTCGACGTTCATCGCCAAGCTCGCTTCGGTCATGCTCACTTGCGCTGACGACTCACGACTTCGGTCGGGCTGACGAACTGCAACGCGACGACGACGATGGCAAGACTGACCAGCATGTAGATGATTGCCATCGCGTCGATCGCCTGCGGCGCCCTCACCCCGGCGCCGAAGACCGCGTAATACAGCGCGACCACCAGCGTCTGCGTCCCCGGCCCCGAAGTGAAGTAGGTCAGCTCGAACAAGCCGATGGTCTTGATCAGCAGCAGCAAGCCCGCGGCCAATATGCCCGGCGCCAACAACGGCAGCAGCACGTGCACGAAGTAGCGCGGCACGTTCGCACCGAAGACGCGCGCGGCCGACTCCAGGCGTGGATCGATCTGCTCGATGAACGGCACCAGCACGAGGACGACAAACGGCAGCGCAGGCACCAGATTGGCCAGCCAGACCCCCGTGGTCGTGCCGACAAGTCCGAAGCGGTACATCACGCTCGACAACGGTATGCCGTACGTCACCGGCGGAACGATGATCGGCAGCATGATCAACAACGACACCAAGCGCTTGCCCGGAAAATCGGCACGCGCCAGCGCGTAGGCACAGGGCACGCCGAGCAGCAAGGCGCTGAGTGTGACCAGACCGACGATCTTGCCCGTGAACAGAAGCACGTCGCCGAGCTGGAACTGGCTCCATGCCTGCGTGTACCACGACAGCGTGAAGCCCTGCGGCAGCGGCGTGGCAAACCAGCGCGTGGCGAAAGAATCGACGAGCACCGTCGCCAGGATGCCCAGGATGTTGAGCAGGAACAGCGCAACGACCGCCCACACCAGCCACTTCAGGAATTTACTCACCAGAACCCCCCGCACGAGCGCAGATCATTTGAATCCGGCCGACGAGCCGCGGAACGCCTTGCGCGTCGCCAGCAGCAGCAGGCCGACGGTGGCGAACTGGATCAGGCCCATCAGCAGCGAGATCGTGTTGCCCATCGAATAGTTGTACTCGTCGAACGCTGCGTGCGCCGCGGCAATCGACATCACCCGGGTGGCCCCGGAAGGTATGCCGAGCAGCACCGCAGACGGAAACACCGCGAAGCTCTGCACGAAGACCAGAATGGCCGTCATGCGCAAGCCGGGCACGAGCAACGGCGCATACACGTGGCGGAACTGCCGCCAGGGCCCGGCGCCCAGCGTCGCCGCGGCGCGCGCCAGATTGGGGTCGATGCCGGCGATGAACGACAGCAGGAACAGAAAGGCGAACGGAAAGCCCGCGATGACCAGGCTCAACAACACCCCCGCGAAACTGTGAATCAACGCGACGTGGCCGTGGATGCCCAGCAGCGCGGCCAATTGCCAGAACCAACCGTTGTTCGCGTAATAGCTCAGCATGCCGTCGGCGACCAGGACCGAACCGAAGGTGATCGGCAGAAGGAAAACGATGGTCGTCCACTTCTGCACACGAGACGGCACCCGCATGAAATAGGCGCAGGGCAAAGCCAGCAGCAAGCTGAGCACGGTCGCCGGAATCGCCAGGCTGAACGTCGTCCAGACCGTCGCGCGCAATTCCGGGTTGCTGAAGAAGTCGGTGTAATTGCTCGTCGACAGTACGTGCGGCTGAGGTTGCAGCGAACTGTGCAGCCCCGACAGCAAGGGATACGCAAAGAACGCCAGCAGGAAAAGCGACGCCGGCAGCACCTGCAGCCAAGCCTGGTGGCGCGACTTCATGGCGTCGGCTCCGCATAGCACAGCGTACGTTCCGGGGCGATGTGCAGTTGCAGCCGCTGGCCGAGGGCAAAGCTGCCGGGCAGCTTGGCGTAGATCGCCCCGCACGCGGTGTCCAGCACCACCAGGCTCTCGCGCCCGTAATACTCGGCCGAGCGGACCTCTCCACCCAGTGTGTTGGCATCTCCGGCGCCCGCTACGCTGAACTCATCGGGGCGAATCGCAGCGACCGCGCGCTGGCTCGACGCGGCATTGACCCGCACCCCGCGCAAGGTGCAGCCGGGACCGATCTCGAGATCGACCTGGCCATCGCGCTCGGCGTCGCGACAGGTGCCGCGCAGCAGCGTGCGATAACCCATGAACTTGGCCACGTCGAGGTCGCGGGGCATGCTGAACAATTGCTGCGGCGTGCCGATCTGGTGCGCCACGCCGTCCTTGAGCACGACGATCTTGTCGGCCATCGACAACGCCTCGTCCTGATCGTGCGTCACATAAAGGGTGATGCGCTTGATGCGCTCGTGCAGACGGCGAATTTCCGAGCGCATCTCGATACGCAGCTTCGCGTCGAGGTTCGACAGAGGCTCGTCCATCAGCACGATGTCGGGTTCGACGACGATGGCGCGAGCGATCGCGACGCGCTGCTGCTGGCCACCTGAGAGCTGAGCCGGGTGTTTGTGCGCATGCTGCTCGAGTTGCACCAGGCGAATCGCGTCCATCGCCCGCGCATGCCGCTCGGCGCGCGCCATGCCGCGCATGCGCAGGCCGAAGGCCACGTTGTCGAGAATGGTCATGTGCGGAAACAGCGCGTAGTTCTGGAACACCACGCCGACGTTGCGTCGCTCCGGCGGCAAATGGTCGATGCGTCGACCCGCGACCTGGATGCTGCCCGAGGTGATCTCGGTCAGCCCGGCGATGCAATTCAGCGCCGTGGTCTTGCCACAGCCCGACGGCCCGAGCAGCGCGACGAACTCGCCCGGCGATACGCGCAGGCTCAAGTTCGACAACGCGCAGTGCACGCCGCCTCCATGCGCCTCGTACTGCCTGGTCACGTTCTCGAGCACCAGATCCTGGGTCCCGCTCATTCAAAGTCTCCCGCTTCTTGTCTAGGTATGCCCGGAAGGCGCTGAGGCGCCGTCCGGGTTTGCTGCTCGAGGCCTCAGTGCTTCAGCGCGCCGATTTTCTGGTCCCACAGGTCAAACGCCTGCACCATCGCCGAAGCGCCCAGCGGCGTCTCGTTCGGATACTTCGCGATCCACGCGTCGTAGTTCTTGCGCCCGTACTCGCGAATCACCTGCTGGCTGCTCGCCGGCGCCATCGCCAAAGTCACCCCGGCGACGGCAGGACCTGGGTAGAAATAGCCGTCGTCGTACGTCATCGCTTGCTGTTTGGGCTGCATCATGTAGCGCATGACCTGCAACACCACGTCAAGCTTGGCTGCCGGCTCCCCCTTCGGGACGACCATGTACTGCGCATCGTTCAACCAGACCATATCGTCGAATTTCTGCACCCCAAAATCCTTGGGCACGATGCCGAGCTTGCGCGGATTGATGTCCCACCCGGTGATGGTCGGCGTCATCCAGCGCGTCTGCTGCCCGAGTTCCTTCATCACCGCGCCGGTGCCGCTCGGGTAGTAGGCGATGCAGCCGTTGAGTTGCTTGAGGTAGGCCCAGGTCTTGCTCCAGCCATGCACCGGATCACGCGGGTTGGCGTCGTGCAACAGATAGGGCAGCGCCATCAACCAGGCGCGCCCGGGGCCCGAATTGCTCGGTCGCGCGTAGATGAACTTGCCCTGATGCGCCTGGCACCAGGCGAGCAGCTGCTGCGGGTTGTGCGGCGGCTGCTTGACGGTCTGCGGGTTGTATTCGAGCAGCGGTCCGGCAGGTGAGTAGACGACTTCGATGCCGTACCCCTTGGTCAGCTTCTGCATCGGCGCGGCGCCGGCGCTGTACGCGTTGAGAATGCCCGGCAACTGCTTCGCGTAACCCGGGAAGAGCTGCAGCCACAGTCCCTGCTGGATGCCGAAGGACAAGTCGTCGGTGCCGGTCAGTACGAGGTCGATATCGGAACGATCGGCGGCTTCCATCGCCTTGATTCTCGGCAGCAACTGCGGAGCGGGCGACGTCGAATATGTGAAGTGAACCAGGCCCGGGTGAGTCGCCTCGAACTGCTCGAAGGCGTGCTGGGTCAAAGCCAGGTTGCCGGCGACGTCGACGATGTTGATCGTCACCGGATCGGCCGCGGCACCACGCGCGAGCATCGCTGCTCCGAGCAACGCACCTCCCAGCAACCTGGGTAGCCCGTAATGCAGGAATTTGGACATGTCTGATCTCCTCTTGTTGGCTTGGAACCCTGCACTCAGAATTGGTGGCGCATGCCCATCGCGACGCCGCTGGACGCTGCGCCGCCGATCGTGCCCTGCCCGCCCGCGGTCGAGTCCCCGACGTATTGGTCCACATTGGCGCCATTCGCGATGTGGGCATAGGACGCATACAGGTCCGTCTGCTTGGACAGCGCGTACTGATAGCCGACGCCGTATTGACGCACACTCGATCCTGCCAGGTTCGGATCGTCGCGCCCGACGACCGAGCCGAGTATGGTGCCCGCGCCGACCGGAATCTTGGTACCGACCATCCAGACGCGCAATTCGGGCGCGCTGCCGGTGATTGCGGCACCGTCGCCGTATTTCTCGTCGGCGTAGTAACCCACGACCGACGCAACGTCGAAGTCGTACTTGGCGTACGCATTCCACATCTTGTTCTTGAAGTAACCAGAGCTGCCAGCGGTCAGTGTGCGTCCGGTCGCATCGAGCCCCAGGCTGCCGGTTGAACTGTTGCCCGTGAAATTCTGCGTCAGATAACTCGCACCAAGTTGCAGCGCTCCAGCCTTGTACTCGATGCCGACGTTGCCTCCGGCACCGTTCGCCATGGATCCCGGCTGGGCACCGAAGAAGTAGGCTGCGGTGACTTGCACACCGCTCCACACGGGCGACGCGACATTGACCGTCTGCGACGTGCGGGTGTAGATGCTGGCACCACGGTCGACGTTGTTGAGACTGCCGTTGAGTCCGGTACCGAAGGGGTCTGCGGCCAGCGCGGTGCCGAAGAACGGAGTCGATTGCTTGCCCAGCGTCAACGTGCCCAGCGGCCCACGCAAGCCGACGACGCTGCGCCGGCCCATGAACGCTCCGCCGCTGCAATAGCCTGTCGCTGTTTTCTCTCCGCCCTGGGAAGCTCCCGTGTAGATTCCTGACCCGGAATCGGTGCCGTTGGCGCAGAACCCAGTCTCCAATTGATAGAAGACCGAAAGTTGGCCCGAGAGATCTTCCTGCCCCTGCAATCCCAGGCGCGATACCGATTCAACGCCCGAGCCCAGCCGCGTCGCGCTGGCGTGGTCGAAAGTCAGGTGCTCGACGCCGAGGTCGATCAGTCCATACAACTGCGCCGAGTTCGCAGCATGAACCGGCACCCAGATCGCGCTGCCGATTGCGAGGGCGACCGCAGCTTTCCGGAATTCATTCTTCATTTTGTCTCCATCGTAGGTGCTTCGCTCTTGGGTGCAGGCGGCGAAGCTTCAGGCCTGCGCAGCGACTTGGGTCAAGGCTCGAGCTTGGTCTCGTCGATGTCGACGAAGCTGCCGCCCTGGAATTGCGGCTCAGGCGCGGTGTCGTCGAACTCGGCAAAGGCGGCCGCCGAGTCGAATGGAACGAATCCGAGCACGTTGCCAGGGTCGCGATCCCAATACGTCTGCGGGTTATCCGATACGCCATAGACAACGGTGTGGCCGACCTTCGGCGCGTGCAGCGCGCGATCGACCAGGCGAACGAAGTCGCCGTGGCTGAGCCAGGTCTTCAGCATGCGCCGGTCGCGTGGACGTTCAAAGCACGACCCGATCCGCAGCCCAACCGCTTCAATGCCGTATTTGTCCCAGTAGAGCTGGGCCAGGTTCTCGCCAAAGGCCTTGGACAGGCCATAGAAGGAATCGGGGCGTTGCGGCATGTCCGGTGCCACGCGCTGGGTCGAACGGTAATAGCCGGTGACGTGATTCGAGCTGGCGTAGACAACGCGGCGGATGCCATGGCGGCGAGCAGCCTCGAAAACGCTGAAGCTTCCACCAACGTTGGCAGCAACGACCTCCGCGAACGAAGCGGTGGTTGAAATCCCGCCGAGATGAACAATGGCGTCAGCGCCCTGCAACGCGTGCAAGGTCGCCTCGGCATCGGCAAGATCGCAACGCACGAACGTTTCACCAGCGTGTAGCCGCTGCGGCTCGCGAATATCCATGCACCGCACCGCGACGCCGCTGCATGCCAGCGCGGCGCGAAGCACTTGACCGAGGGCGCCAGAGGCTCCGGTGACCGCCAGTGTCCCGTTGAACTGAATGCTCATCTCGACTCTCCGAGGTTTGCGCTCACGCCGTGCCGGCTTCGCGCAGCCAGTCGGGCAGAAGCTCGCCGGCCATGTTCTGGTAGCACACCGGGCGCACGAAGCGGCGGATCGCCAAGGTGCCGACGCTGCTGAACCGCGCATCGCTGGTGGCGGGATAGGGGCCGCCGTGCACCATCGAATCGCACACCTCGACCCCGGTGGGCCAACCGTTCATCAACAATCGCCCCGCCATCGTCTCGAGTTGACGCACCAGGGGGGCTGCCGCTGCATAGTCTTCGGGCTCGACGAACACGCTGGCTGTGAGCTGGCCCGCCAAGGCCTCGAGCAGCGGCTGTACTGCGTCTGGATTTCCGGCGCGAACCACGACTGCGCCTGGACCGAACATCTCGTCGTGCCAAAGCGGGTCCGCAGCAAACTCGCGTGCGTCGAGGACGAACACCTGCGGCGCAGATCCATCGCCGGCTGCCTGGCCAACGATGTGACGCGTCGAAGAACGCGCCGCCGCAGCGGCGGCCGCGGCACGAAAGCGCTCGGCGATGCGAGCACTGAGCAGCGGCGCGGTCGCGCGCTCCCGAATCTGCGTCTGCAGCGCGTCAACAAAGGTATCGGCGCCGGCATCGCCGAGCAGGAACAACAGCCCGGGCTTGGTGCAGAACTGTCCAGAACCCTGCGTCATCGATTGCGCAAAGCCAGCGGCGATCGCGTCGCTGCGGTTGCGCAGCGCGTGCGGAAACACGAACACCGGATTCACGCTGCTCATTTCCGCGAACACCGGAATCGGCCGCGACCTCGCCGCGGCGATTCGCGCCAGCGCGTCGCCGCCTGCGCGCGAACCGGTGAAACCAACCGCCTGGATTCGCGGATGCTCGACCAACCAGGCGCCGATGCGCTCGTCGGCGCCATACAGCAGACTGAACATGCCCTCAGGCGCACCGCAAGACCGCACTGCGGCCTGCACGGCGCGCCCGACCAGTTCGGACGTTCCCGGATGCGCGTTGTGCGCCTTCACCACCACCGGGCAGCCGGCGGCCAGCGCCGCTGCGGTGTCTCCGCCGGCGACCGAGAATGCCAGCGGGAAATTGCTGGCGCCGAACACCGCGACCGGGCCGACGCCGACCTGCCCCATGCGCAGCTCGGGACGAGGCAGCGGCGTGCGCTGTGGCAGCGCGGCGTCGTACCTGTGTTCGAGATGGCGGCCTTCGCGCACCAGTTGGGCGAACAAGCGCAATTGAGCGGTGGTGCGTGCGCGCTCACCGCGCAACCTCGTCTCGTCGAGCGCGGTTTCCAACCCCGCACGCTCCAGCAGCGCGTCACCGAGCACCTCGATTTCCTCGGCAATGGCCTCGAGCAGCGCGGCATGTGCCGCGCCGCCGCGTGCGCGCCAGACGGCCCATGCGTCCCAGGCCAACTCGCACGCCCTGTCGAGCTGGGCACGCGAAGCGCCGCCGTAGACCGGCAACAGCACGCCGCCCCCGATGGGATCGACGCCCTGCAGCGCCGCCTCGGGGCCGCGCTCGCCGCGCAGGCCGATCAGGATCTCGCCACGCAGTTCCACGCTCAGCTCCGGTTGCCAATCAGGCTATGCAATTGCGCGAATTCGTCGTCGTCGAGATCAACCAACGGCGCACGCACGCCGCCCGAATCGCGCCCCACCGCGCGCATGCCGGCCTTCACGATCGAGACCGCGTAGCCACGCCGCCGATTGCGCAGCGCGGTATACGGCATGACAAAGTCATGCAACTCGCGGTAGACGTGGGCGTGATCGCGACGGCGCACCGCTGCGTAAAAATCCCCAGCCCATTTGGGCAGGAAATTGAAAATCGCCGACGAATATGTCGTGACGCCCATCTCGAGATAAGGCAACGCGAACGTCTCAGCGGTCGGCAAACCCCCGACGTAGCTCAATCGATCCCCCATCGTCGTATACACGCGGGTCATCAATTCGATGTCGCCGATGCCGTCCTTGTAGCCGATCAGATTCGCGCAGCGCTCGGCCAGCTGAGGCAACAGTTCGGCACCGATGCGCGCGTTGCCGCGGCTGTAGACGATGACACCCAGGCTTGTCGCTGAGCAAACCTGCTCGATGTGCCGAGCCAGGCCTGCCTGATCGGCCTCGGTCAGGTACGGCGGAAACAACAGGACCCCGTCGGCCCCCGCAGACTCGGCACGACGCGCCAGCTCACAGGCGTTGCGCGTCCCGTAGCCGACCGGCGCAATGATCGGCACGCGGCCCTGCGCAAGTTCCACGCTGCGCCGCACCAGCCGATCAACCTCAGTCACGTCGAGGGAGAAGAACTCCCCGGTCCCCCCGGCTGCGAAAATGCCAGCGGGACGATGCGCGAGCACGATCTCGAAATTCTCCGCATAGCGCCGCTCGTCAAGTTCCAGGCGCTCGTCGAAAGTCGAGACCGGAAACGACAGCAGGCCACTTCCGATGGCCGCCTTCAAGGCGTCCGGCGAGTAGTTTGAAATTCGATCCATGAATTATTCCCGAGGCTTGTCCGATCAGTTGCAGCGGATCTTAGATTCGGCGATCATTGCTGTCCAAGCCATATACTGGATGAATCAATTCAATCGGCGCATTGATGTTCGAACTCAGCCAGATCCGTTGCTTCGTCGCCGTCGCTGAAGAGCTCCACTTCGGCAAGGCCGCGGCGAGGCTGAACATGACCCAGCCACCGCTGAGCCGGCAGATCCAGTTGCTCGAGCACGCGGTCGGCACTGCCTTGCTGTTCCGCAGCTCGCGGGTGGTCGAACTCACACCAGCCGGCAGACGTTTTCTGATCGAAGCGCGCGCGCTGTTGCGCCTGGCGCAGACCGCGGTGCTTGATGCCCGCCGCGTGGCGCAAGGCAAGGCCGGTGAGATCGCCATCGGCTTCACGGCGGGATCCAGCTACCGCGATGTGCCCGAACTGGTCGAGCGTTGCCGCGAGCTGCTGCCTGAAGTCACGTTGCGGCTGCGCGAGATGGTGTCCCAGGCACAACTCGAGGCGCTGCTCGCCGGGCGCCTGGATCTCGCGCTGGTGCGCCCGCCCGTGAACCAGCCGGGCCTGCGCTGGCGCTCGATCCGGCGCGAGCCGCTGATCGCCGTGCTACCGGCGTCGCACGCCTACGCCCAACGCGACGCGCTGCGCCTGCAGGACTTCGACGACGCCGATTTCGTGATGTACTCGCCGGATGAAGCGCGCTACTTCTATGAGCTGACCGCGGACACCATGCGCCGCGCGTGTGTGCGCCCGCGCTACGTCCAGTACGTCAGCCAGATCCACACCATCCTCGCGCTGGTGCGTGCCGGGCTCGGCGTCTCGGTGGTGCCCGCCGGCACCACCGTGTTCCATTACGAAGGCGTGGTGTTCCGCGAGTTGCTCGATCTCGAGCCAAGCGACCCGGTCGAAATCGGCATGGTGGTCAAGGATGACAACGACAACCCGGCCGTCGCGCGGCTGCTCGACGAGCTCGCACGGATGCCAGCGCCGACACCATGACGCCATTTGTCTCGCGCACGCCATGCCGCAGGCGGCCGTTGCCTCAATCGGCAGCGTGGATCAGACTGCGCACCATCGGGTAGATCCTCTGCTGCCAGCGCTTGCCGCTGAACACGCCGTAATGGCCCACGCCCGGCTGCAGCCAGTGACTTCGCAGGAAGGGCGGAATGTTCGGGCACAGGTCCTGCGCGGCCAGTGTCTGGCCAAAGGCGCAAATGTCGTCTCGCTCACCCTCGACGGTCATCAGCGCGGTGCGACGGATCGCCGCGGGGCGCAGCGCGCGGCCGCGCCAAGTCCAGCGCCCGCGCGCCAGTTCGTGCTGCTGGAACACACGGCGCACGGTCTCCAGATAGAACTCGGCCGGCAGGTCGGACACCGAGCAGTACTCGCGATAGAAGTCCCGGATCGCGTCCGCGCGCGCCGTGTCGCCATCGGCCAGCGCCTTGAAGTAAGCCAGGAACATGCCCTGGTGGCGCTCGCCGTTCATGCTCACGAAAGCAGCGAGCTGCACGTATCCGGGATAGACTTCGCGCCCTGCGCCGCGCAACCGGGGCGGCACGACGTCGACGAGGCTGCGCTCGAACCATTCGATCGGGCGCTCGCTGGCCAGGCGATTGACCCCGGTCGGCCTGATGCGGCAATCGATGGGGCCGGCCATCAACACCAGGCTGGACGGCGTGGCCGGGTCATGCTCCTCGGCCAGCAACGCGGTCGCCGCCAGGGCCTGCACGCAAGGCTGGCACACAGCCATCAGGTGGGTTCCGGGGCCGAGCACGCGCAGGAAGTCCATCAGGTGGGCGACGTAGTCGTCGACCCCGAAAGGTCCCTCGCGCAGCGGCACGTCGCGCGCGTTGTGCCAGTCGGTCAGGTAGACATCGTGGTCCCCGAGCAAGGTGCACACGGTGTCTCGAAGCAGGGTCGAGAAATGCCCCGACATCGGCGCCACCAGCAGCACGCGCGGTCCCGGCCTCGACGTGTCCTTGCGAAAATGCAGCAGGGTGCAAAACGGTGTGCGCGCGTGCGGCAACTCGCTGACCGTGACGTCGTGGCCGTCCTGCGACACGCGCTCGATGCCGAACTCAGGCCTGCGGTGCCGCACGCGCGTCAGCGCGCAGGTCTCCAGCCAGGCCGCGGCAATGCGCAGCGGTCGAGGTCCGGCGCCGAGCCACTGCGCTGTGCTGCGCGCTGCCCACAGCGCGGGACCGAGCAGATCCGACTGCAGTTGATAGCCTGCGTACAACATGGCGGGACCTCCCGTGGCAACGGATGCCTGCGCCAACCAGCAAGATCCGAGCCACGCTCCGGTGGCATGTGGCTTGCTTCGGATCGGTGTGCAAGGGATGCAATGGGGTGGGACATGGCCAAGACAACGCTGATCATCAGCAGCAAGAACTATTCCTCATGGTCGCTGCGCGGCTGGCTGCTCGCGCGCTTCGCCGACATCGACTTCGACGAATGCACGGTGGCACCCGAGGATCCCGCTTACCGGCAGGAACTTCTGCTTCTGGCCCCCTCGATGCTCGTGCCCTGCCTGCGACATGGCGGCGTCGAAGTCTGGGACGTCCTGGCGATCGGGGAATTCCTGCACGAGCTGCGCCCGAAAGCCGGACTGCTCCCGAGCGCGCGCGCCGCACGCGCGCATTGCCGCTCGATCTGCGGCGAGATGCACGCCGGGTTCACGAACCTGCGCAGTTCCTTGCCCATGAATCTGCGCGCGCACTTTCCCGGCTTCACCGTCTGGAGCCGCGCGCTGGCCGACATCGAGCGCATTACCTCGATCTGGAACGAATGCCTGCAGCGTTACGGTGGGCCGTTCCTGTTCGGCGAGCGCCGAGGCATGGCCGATGCGATCTATGCGCCGGTGGCCACGCGCTTCGCCACCTACGACGTGTCACTCGACACGACCAGCGAGACCTACAAGCGGACCGTGCTCGAGATGTCCGAAATGCGTGAATGGACTGCCGCGGCACTGGCGGAGAAGGAGGAAATCGATGACCTCGAAGTCGAGTTCTGACCTTTGACGGTGCGACACGCACCGAACCTGTGACCGATGCACCGATCGGGGTCGCGTCTCGCGGAAGGCGCGTGCGAGCCTCATGCTGTGTTCCTCTGCATCGCCATGCTCGAACGTCGCCCGACCGCGGCGCCGTGCTCGATCATCCAGCGCCGTGCGTGCTCGCGGCCCAGATCGCGCAAGCGGTGGAAAAAGCCGAGCTGTATAGACCAGCGGCTGTGTTCGCCGAACTCGGCCAGGGGATCGCCGCCGTCGACGCAGTGCAGCCTGGCGCGCACCATCTTGCGCTCCAGGCGCCCACGGGGCCACAGCGTACCGAGCCGGCTACGCGCTTCCTGCAACACTTGCAGCTCGCGGCCCAGCGGGCCGCCGAACGCCAGCTCCATCATGCGCGCGCGAATACCCTCGGCGCTGCGCGGCGCAGCACCCAGGTCCAGCGTGCTCAGCAGCACGAGCAGGGTGTCGGCGCAGCGCTCGTCGAAGACCAGGGGCAACAGCGGAGGGTTGGCGGAAAAGCCGCCGTCCCAGTACGGCTGGCCGTCGATATCGACGGCATGATGCACGTTCGGCAGGCAGGTCGATGCCAGCAGCGCCTGCAGGCTCAAGTCGGCGTTGCGAAACAGGCGCAGCCGCCCGCTGCCGGCGTGCGTGGCGGCGATGTACAGATGCGGCGCTGCGCGATCGCGCAATCGATCGAAATCGACCATGCCCTCGAGCAGCGCGCGCAAGGGGTTCAGGTCCAGCGGGTTGAACTGGTACGGGGACAGCATCTGGGTCCACTGCAATGCCAGGCGCAGCGGCGGCGTCAGGCCGGCCTCGTCGCCAGAGTGCGCGGTCACCGCTGAAGGCACGCACGCAGCCAGCCGCGTCCAGAAATCCTGCAGCTGCTCGCGTGCGCCGTCCGTTCCGCCTTGCTGCAGCCCCTGGGCCAGCATCACCGCATTGATCGCGCCGGCGCTGCTGCCGCTGAGCGCGGGGATGGTCCAGCGGCCGTCTTCCAGCAAGGCGTCGAGCACGCCCCAGGTGAATGCGCCGTGCGCACCGCCTCCCTGCAAAGCCAGGTTCAGCGCGACACTGCGGCGTCCCAGCAACGCTTGGAGTTTCATCGCTTGCACCCCTCGTTGACGGTAGTGGTCGGGGCAAGCATGCCACAAGGCATCGCAGCCTCGCGGTCCGCGCCGGTGGATTCAGCGACCGAACACTTCGACGCAGCCGCGCGGGCAGTTCCGGTCGCCGGCTGCGACCGGCACGAAGACCTTGCCACTGCGCGGGTCGGCCGCGACCGAGTGGGCGCGAGCCCCGCTGCGCACATTGCCCAACCAGTGCAGGGGCTGCGCCGCGATGACGCCCAGCACCGGCCCTCCGGGGTTGGCCGAGGCCGCGAGCACGAAGTCGTGCAGGCGCGGGTCGTAGCCGACTTCGTCGGAGCCGCCAACTTGTGTGAAGCGCTTCACGAGGTGGCCATCGCGCGTGTCGACGACGAGCGACTGCGCCGGAAACCCGGCAGCGACCGCGTCGTCGCTGCATCCCACCAGCAGGTGACCGCCTGGCGCCAGCGCCAGTCCAGCGGGCATGCACTGCGCAAGCGGCCAGATGCGCAGCAACCGAGCCGCGCGCGGATCGATCACAGCAATGCCGCCGCGCGCGGGCACGCCGTCGAGTTCGGGAATCGCCAGGTAGACGTCACCGGTGCGCGGGTCCCACAGCGGCTGCTCGAGCCCGTGCGTGGCGCGCGGCAGGGTGATGCGGGCAACGACCCGGTACGGGGCGCGGGTCGAGATCAGCGTCACGAACGGGGGCTGGTCCGCGTTGTTGGCGGCAATCACCCGGTGGTCGCGTGCGTCATTGGTCAATTCATCGACGCGGCGACGCCCCCCGGTCGACACGGACGCGACGATGCGCCGTGTCGCGATGTCGGCAATCTTCACGCTGCTGTCGCCGTCACCGGCCCAGACCTGGGTGCCGTCGACGACGATCACGCCATTGGGTCCACCCCGGTGCGCCGGGCGACTTCCGGCAAACCCTGTGATGCGCCCAAGGACGCGCAACGTAGCCGGGTCGATCAGGTCGACGCCTGCGTTCGACCGATCCGCAAACGCATAGATGCCACCACCGACGGTGCCGATGTCGAAACTCTGCAGGGGCGCTCCGGGCAACTCGACCGTGGCGACGCGATGCATCGCTTGCGCCGCACCGGCTGCGCACATGAGCCCGGCGCACAGGAAGGCAATGAAGACACGCGGCATCGACATGGTTCGGTGTGAGGGAAGTCCAAAGTGCCGGATTCTTCCGCGCTGCCGTGAAATGCCCGTGACGACGGCGAGCACCTTTGAGCCGTCCAACGCCTGCCGTTCGGGGCGGCGTGGTGTCGTTGAGCCCTCGAAGCAACCCGTGCGGTCATCGCCCGACGCGTGCGGCAAGCTCCGGCGGGTACCGTTCTCCCTTCGCGGCGGTGCTGGAAAGCATTCGTTCGATATGCTGGAGTTCGTCCTCGCCCAGCGTGATGTGCGCAGCCCCGACGTTTTCCTCCAGGCGCCGTTGCTTGGTGGTGCCGGGGATCGGCACGATCCACGGCTTTCTCGACAGCAGCCATGCGAGTGCGATCTGGGCCGGGGTTGCGTTCCTGGGCGCCGCGATCTCCCGCAACAAGTCGACGAAAGCCTGGTTGGCTTGACGCGCCTCGGGTGCAAACCGCGGCACGATGCTGCGGAAGTCTTCCTTCGCGAAGGACGCGTCGACGCTCATGGTTCCGGTCAGGAAGCCCTTGCCCAGCGGCGCAAAGGGCACGAAGCCGATGCCGAGTTCTTCCAGCAGCGGAAGAATCTCCTGCTCCGGCTCGCGAAACCACAGCGAATACTCGCTCTGCAACACCGCGACCGGCTGCACAGCGTGAGCTCGGCGGATCGAAGCGACACCGGCCTCCGACAGGCCGAAGTGCAGAACCTTGCCTTCCTGGATCAGGTCCTTGACCGTACCCGCCACGTCTTCCATCGGCACCGCGGTATCCACGCGGTGCTGGTAGAACAGGTCGATGCGGTCGGTGCGCAGCCGCTTCAGCGATGCTTCGCACACGGCGCGGATG
>JAKAHP010000274.1 GCA_021825505.1 Pseudomonadota bacterium | reverse complement strand
GCCGGCCGGCGTGAAGCTGGCCCGGGCGCGCCGGGCGGAATGGCACTGCATGTTCACGGCGACGGGGTTCATCGTGATGTGCGTGGCCGCCAGTTCGATATGCACGGCAAAGGCGGTGGAGTCGCCACCGAGCCCCTGCGGCCCGATCCCGAGTTGGTTGACCGCGTGCGACAGCTCAGCCTCGAGGCGTGCGCCGTCCGCGTCGCTGCAGCGGGTGCCCAGCGGCCGCGTGGCCGCACACTTGGCCAGCGCGACGCACAGATCCGACGTACCGCCCAGACCGACGCCCACGATGGTCGGCGGACAGGTCTTGCCGCCGGCGGCGACCACGCAGTCGACGACGAAGGTCTTGATGGCGTCGATGCCCTCCGCAGGGGTCGCCATTTTCAGGAACGAGTTGTTTTCCGAGCCGCTGCCCTTGGGGATCATTTCGATGTCGAGGAAGTCCCGCGTCTCGACGAAATCGATGTGAATCACCGGCACCTCGATCCCGCAGGAGGTGTGCTCGTTGCGGCGCGTCAGCGGGTGCACCACCGACGAACGCAGCGGGTACTCGCGCGTGGCCCGCTCGCAGCCGCGCCGGATCGCCATCTTCAGCGCATGACCGTCGACCTCGACGCCGCCGCCGATGCGCAGCTTGTAGATCGGCACGCCGGTGTCCTGGCACAGCAGGTTGTCGGTGCGCTCGGCGACCTCGATGTTCGTCACCATGGTCCTGAGCACGCCTTGCGCGCGCGGCACGCTTTCGCTGCCGAGGCGTTGCGCGAAGCCTTGCTTGATGTCGGGCGGCAGCACCTTGAGCGCGCGTATGTAGAGCTCGCGCGCTGTGTCCTCGATGGTCTGCAGATCGATGTTCATGCCGGATTTCCTCGCTAGATTTGCTTGGCGCGCTCAACCGAGCAGGGCCAGCGCGAAAGCCATGCCCGCGGCGGCCGCCGCGCCCAGCGCCACCGCGATCCAGTCCTGACGCAGGCCGGACCACGGCGCGAACTCGATGAGCAGCAGGCGGATGCCGCCGGTCATGTGCAGCGCCAGCAGCATCACCAGCCCCCACTCGGCGAAGCGGAACAGCGGCTGCTCGGCCAGGCCCAGGAAATTCTGCAGCGCCGCCGCGCCGTGCAGTGCCTGGCCCAGGGCCCAGAAATGCAGCGGCAAAAACAAGGCCAGCAGCAGGCCCGAGACCCGGTGCAGCCAGAAGGCCCAGTAGGCCGGGTGGTTGCGGGCGCGAAAGTCGTTGCGGCGCTTCATGACAGCACCACGCCGTAAACCGCGCGCAGCCCGCCCGCCAGCAGCAGCAGGGCGAAGACCGCGGCCAGCGACGTCACTCTTGCGCCGCGCCAGCCTAGCCATTCCTCGGCCATCTTCGCCACGCCGATCGGCGCGTGCACCGCGCAGGCCAGCACGAACAGCGCGTAGAAGCCGCCGAACCACAGGTTGCCGTGCAGGCGCCCGAGGATGGCCGCGGCGCTCAGCCCCGCGTGCACCGCGTAGATGATGGTGCCCAGGTGGATCAGCACCAGCGGCGCCAGCAGCGCGGCGCTGATGCGCTGCCACAGCCACAACCGCACCTGCATGCGCGCGCTCATCGCCGCCCCACGGAGCTGCCGCCCAGCGCGAGGCGCTTGAGCCCGGCGATGCCGGCGGTCGGCGCGATCGATTTCGGACAGCGCAGGGTGCATGAGCCTTGGGTATGGCAAGCGTGACAGCCCCTGTCGCCCGAGGTCGCCCGCACCCGCTCGTCGCGCTGCACGTCGCGCACGTCGTTGACCAGGGTCCAGGCGCGGTTCAGCGCCGCCGGCCCCAGGAACTCCGGTCTCCAGCCGACCACGTCGCACGATGCGTAGCACACGCCGCAGCCGATGCACTCGATGCCGGCGTCGGCGGCGCGGCGTTCGCGACTGGCCGGATCGACATGCGCGAACGCGTCGGAGCGCGTCCTGCCGCCCTGAAAACGGCCCATCGCGCGCGCCCACTTGTCGAAAAATTCCCGCATGTCGGTGACCAGATCCTTGATCACCGGCAGATTCGACAACGGCGCGATCTCCAGCGCCCCGTCGCGCGCGACCTTGGCCACATGCGTGCGGCAGGTCCAGCGCGCCACGCCGTTGACCGTCATGGCGCACGAGCCGCACATGCCCACGCGGCAGGCGTAGCGATAGCTCAGGCTGGGGTCGAGCTGGCGCTGAACATAGCTGACGACGTCGAGCACCGTCTGGCTTTCCAGTTTCGGGACGTCGTAGCTGGCGAAACGACCTTGGTCCTTGCCACGCCAGATCGAGACACGCAGGGAGGAGTTTTTGTCGGTCATAGGGTTCGCGCGCGGTGTCGGCAGCGTCTCAATGTGAGGCCATTGTGGCCAGCCGCGTTAAAAAAGAAAAGCGAACCTTTGTTTCGTCGAGAACAAGAAAAACTTTAGTATTGCGGATGCAGGCCCGTGAAAACCGCTTCTGCCGCCGAAGCCTCGGCGCGACACGACATCGCGCCCATCCGAAGCCACCAGTCCATGTCCTCGATCCGCAGCTTCAAGACTTTTCTGGCCGTCGTCCGGCATGGCAGCTTTACCGCGGCAGGACGGGAAGTCGGTCTCACCCCGGCCGCGGTCGGATTGCAGATGCGATCGCTTGAGCAAAGCCTCGAGCAGGCGCTGTTTGACCGCGGCCCGCGCTCGGTCGTGCTGAACACCGCGGGCCGGGCCATGGCGCCTCGCATCGAGCAACTGGTGCTGCTCTACGACTCCCTGGTGGCCGAGGCCGACCCAGACGCGTTGTCGGGAACCGTCGTCGTCGGCGCGTTGGTCTCGGCGCTGATGGGAGCGTTCGCCGACGCGCTGCGCGCAGTCAAGCGGCAGCATCCTCGGCTGAAGGTCAAGATCTTGGCCGGCCTTTCAAGCGATTTCGCGGATCGCGTCGAACGCGGCGAACTCGACGCCGCGGTGGTGACCAAGTCCCCCCGTCCGCTGGCCTCCAGCCTGCGCTGGACACCGCTGTACACCGAGGCCATGGTGCTGATCGTTCCACGCCGTGCACAGTTCGCATTGCCGGACGAACCGCTGGACATGCTGCGCCAAGCGCCGTTCATCCGCTTCGACCGGCACACGTGGACCGGCCACCTGGTGAACGAGGTGCTGCGCCGCTGCGACGTCTCGACGTCGGACGAAATGGAGTTGAATTCGGTCGAAGCGATGATCGAAATCGTGCGTCAGGGCTTCGGGGTCTCGATCGTTCCGCGCCTGGCCAACGTCAACTGGGCGACCGACCGCTCGCTGCGCGTGCTCACCTTGCCCGGAATCGACGTTCAACGCCATGTCGGTCTGATCGAACGCGCCGGCCATACCCGGATGCGCTTCACCGAGGCCATCAAGCAGCACCGCTACACGGCCGTTGATGCCGGGAAGACGTGAGCGCCCCCGCATCGCGCCAGCGCCATGGATGCGGAATCGAGCAGAAACGGAATCAAGCAAGCCAACATCAACCGGTTCCATGCGCCGTCAATCCTGGACGTAAAAAAGCCGCCCGAAGGCGGCTTTCAAATCAGGACCAAACAGCTTGCGCTGATTAGAACTGGTGGCGGATGCCCAGAGCGAAGCCGCTGGAACCTTGGCCCGTCACACCGGTAAAGCCGTCGGTCGCAGTGCCGACGGTGTAAGCGGTGCCACCCAGCGAAGCCGACGCGGCGTCGTTGCTGACGTGGGCGTACGAGGTGTACAGATTGGTGCGCTTGGACAGCGAGTAGGTGTAGCCGATGGCGTAAACCTTCGCGGTGCCGGCCGGTGTGGAATTACCCACAGTCACATCGTTCTTGTTCTGGCCGAAGGACGCCAGGATGGCGCCGGGGCCGACCGGGAAGGCGGCGCCGAGCATCCAGTACTTGTCGCTGCCGGAAGTGTAGTCGGCATTGGCCTTTTCATAGATGCCGGAGACCTTGGCGATGCCGAAGTCATAGGAACCGTAGAGTTGCCACATCTTGAACGCGCCGTCGTTCACCCCGGAAGTGGGGTTCGCGTAGTAGTTCGTGACCCGGGTGTAATTCAGGCCGGCCATGACCGGGCCATTCGCATACTGGCCGTTCAGCGCCATGCTGCGCGGGACGTTGGAATTGGCGCCCGTGGCCGCCGGGACCGTGCCGGAAGCGCCAGGAGCAAAGGAGTAGGCGACTGCGCCGGTGAAGCCGGACAGGTTCGGCGTGGCGTAGGTGACCGCCTGGTTGGCGCGCGCCAGATAGTACGCGCTCAGCAGC
>JAKAHP010000273.1 GCA_021825505.1 Pseudomonadota bacterium | reverse complement strand
CGCGGCAAGGTCTGGACCAAGATCATCCGTGAAGTGACGGTCGCCGCCAAGCTCGGCGGCGGTGACGCGAACACCAACCCGCGGCTGCGGCTGGCGCTGGAGAAGGCGCGCGAGGCCAATATGCCCGCCGACAACCTCAAGCGCGCGGTCGACCGCGGCACCGGCAACCTCGAAGGTGCGCATTACGAGGAAATCCGCTACGAGGGCTACGGCCCCGGTGGCGCCGCGCTGATCATCGACTGCATGACCGACAACCGCGTGCGCACCGTCGCCGAAGTGCGGCATGCGCTGTCGAAGGCCGGCGGCAACCTCGGCACCGAAGGCTCGGTGGCGTTCCAGTTCCGCCACTGCGGTCAGTTGCTGTTCGCCCCCGGCACCGACGAGGAGCGCGTGATGGAAGTCGCGCTCGACGCCGGCGCCGACGACGTCGCCACGCTCGACGACGGCTCGATCGAGGTGCTGTGCGAAGCTGCCGACTTCGAAGCGGTGCGCGCCGCGCTGGAAGCTGCCGGGCTCAAGCCCGAATTCGCCGAGATCGGCATGAAGCCGGGCGTCGAAGTCGAGCTGCAGGGCGACGACGCCGAGCGCATGCAAAAGCTGGTCGACGTGCTCGAGGACCTCGACGACGTGCAGCGCGTCGACCACAACGCGATCCTGCCGTGAATACGATGAAACTCCTCGTCATCGGCTCCGGCGGCCGCGAACACGCGCTGGCCTGGAAACTTGCGCAGTCGCCGCGCGTCACGAAGGTGTTCGTGGCGCCCGGCAACGGCGGCACCGCGACCGAGGCGCGCGTCGAGAACCTGCCGATCACCGACATCGCCGAGCTCGCCGATTTCTGCGTGCGCGAGAACATCCACCTCACGGTGGTCGGACCCGAGGCGCCGCTGGCCGCCGGCGTGGTCGACGCGTTCCGCGCGCGCCGGCTGCGCATCTGGGGCCCGACGCGCGAGGCCGCGCAGCTGGAGAGTTCGAAGGCCTTCGCCAAGGCCTTCATGGAGCGCCACCGCATCCCCACCGCGCAGCACCGCACCTTCACCGACGCGCAGCAGGCGCACGCCTACATCGACGCGCACGGCGCGCCGCTGGTGGTCAAGGCCGACGGCCTGGCCGCCGGCAAGGGCGTGGTCGTCGCCACCGACGTCGAGCAGGCGCACGCCGCGGTGCGCGACATGCTCGAGGCCAACGTCTACGGCGTGCAGCACGGCAGCGACGGCGCGCGCGTCGTCATCGAGGATTTCCTCGACGGCGAGGAAGCCAGCTTCATCGTGCTGGTCGACGGCCGCCACGTGCTGCCGCTGGCGTCGAGCCAGGACCACAAGCGGCTGCGCGACGGCGACCAGGGGCCCAACACCGGCGGCATGGGCGCGTATTCGCCGGCCCCGGTGGTCACGCCCGAAGTGCACGCGCGCGTGATGCGCGAGATCATCAACCCGACGGTGCAGGCAATGGCCGCCGAAGGCCGCCCCTACACCGGCTTTCTGTACGCCGGGCTGATGATCGACGCGAACGGGCACGCGAAGACGCTGGAGTTCAACTGCCGGCTCGGCGACCCGGAAACGCAGCCCATCCTGATGCGCCTGAAAAGCGATCTGGTCGAAGTGCTCGACGCCGCGCTCGACGGCGAGCTCGACCGCGTCGAGCTGCAGTGGGACCGGCGCACCGCACTGGCCGTCGTGATGGCCGCGCCCGGCTACCCCGAGGCGCCGCGCCTGGGCGGCGCGATCCAGGGCACGCTCAAGGCCGAGGACAATCTGCGCGTGTTCCACGCCGGCACCCGGCTGGTCGACGGCGAGCTGCGCAGCAGCGGCGGGCGCGTGCTCGCGGTGACCGCGCTGGGCGATTCGGTGCGCATGGCGCAGACGCGCGCCTACGAGGGCGTGCGCCGCATCGCGTTCGAAGGCATGCAGTTCCGCGGCGACATCGGCCACCGCGCGATCAAGCGCTGAACACGCGCGGCGCGACGCCGCGCGTGTTCAGACCACTCCCGCGGCGCGCAGCGCCTCGAGCTGCTCGGCGTCGACCCCGAGCTCACCCAGCACTTCGGCGTTGTGCGCGCCCAGTGCCGGGCCCAGCCAGCGCGTCGCACCCGGCGTCGCGGAGAAACGCGGCACGATGCCGGGCAACTGCACCGCGGTGCCGTCGGCCAGCGCGTGCGTCTCGATCATGCCGCGCGCCTGGAACTGGGGGTCGGCGACGATGTCGCGAATGCTGTAGATGCGGCTGGCCGGCACGTCGGCGTCGCGCATGGCGCGCACCACGGCCTCGGCGGACAACCCCGCGGCCCACTGCTGGATCGCCGCGTCGATCTCGGCGGCACGCGCGATGCGCCCCGGGTTCGCGGCCAGCGCCGCATCGGCGGCGAGGTCGTCGCGGCCGATGGCTCGCATCAGGCGCTGGAAGATCGCGTCGCCGTTGCCCGAGATCTGCACCCATTCGCCGCCGCGGCTGCGGTATACATTGGACGGCACGATGCCGGGAATCGCGCTGCCGGTGCGCTCGCGCACCTGGCCGCCGACGCTGTACTCCATCAGGGTGCTTTCCATCAGGTTGAACACCGATTCGAGCAGCGCGACGTCGACCACCTGCCCCTCGCCGCCGCGCGCGCCGTCCCAGCGCCCGCCGGTGGCGTCGCGATGACGCAGCGCGGCCAGCGCGCCGGCCACCGCGTGCAGCGCGGCGATCGAGTCGCCCAGCGACAGGTTGGCGCGCATCGGCGGCAGCGCCGGATCGCCGGTGACGTAGCGCATGCCGCCCATCGCCTCGGCGATCGCGCCGAAGCCGGGCTGGCGGGCCATCGGCCCGCTCTGGCCGAAGCCCGAGATGCGCACCATCACCAGGCTGGGGTTGACCGCGCGCAGCGCGTCCCAGCCCAGCCCGAGCTTCTCGAGCACGCCCGGGCGCATGTTCTCGACCACGATGTCGGCCCGGCGCACCAACTGCAGCGCCAGCTCGCGCCCGGCCGCGGCCTTCAGGTCCAGCGTGATGCAGCGCTTGTTGCGCGCCTGCGCCGCCCACCACAGCGAGGTGCCGGCGTGCAGCTGGCGCCAGCTGCGCAGCGCGTCGCCGCCGCCGGCATGCGCCGGCGACTCGATCTTGACCACGTCGGCGCCGTATTCGGCCAGCAGTCGTGCCGCGAACGGGCCGGCGATCAGACTGCCGAGTTCGAGCACGCGCACGCCGTGCAGCGGGCCGGGCGGGGTGGGAGTCGAGTTCGAGGACATGGCGGGCATTCCGGGCGGTGGGTGAAACGCCCGATTATTCACGCCTGCCATTGGCTCCAGGCGCGCTCGATGCGCTTGACCGAAACCGGCGCGGGCGTGCGCAGCTCCTGCGCGAA
Organism: Pseudomonadota bacterium; assembly: GCA_021825505.1. Lineage (GTDB taxonomy): Bacteria > Pseudomonadota > Gammaproteobacteria > Burkholderiales > Burkholderiaceae_C > Thiomonas_A. Next base: position 900 of record JAKAHP010000273.1, on the reverse strand, counting down.
CAGCGCCACGCGCAGCTCCTCGAGCATCCAGCGCAGCTCGATCAGCCGCGCGTCGGGGGCGTCGGCCGCCAGTTCGCGTTTCAGGCGCGCCAGCAGCGGCGCCATCTCGGCCTGGCGCTGCGCGTCGCGCGCCGGATCGGCGCGGAACTTGTCCAGCCGCAGCTGCACCGCCTTCAGGTAGCGCGGCAGGTGGCCGCGCGCCGTCGGCGGCACCTCGAGCATGAAACGCCTGGGCAGCAGCGCCTGCAGCTGCGCGGCCACGTCGGCGTACAGCGCGGCGTGCGCCTTGAACGCCACCAGCTTGCGGTTGGCCGCGGCCCACTCGCCGAGCACGGTGGCCGCCAGCCGCGCCATTTCGGCGGCAAGCAGCTGCAGCCGCGGCCGCCCTTCGGCCAGCCGCGCGGCGAACGCGGCGGCGTCGGCCGGCAGCGGCTCGCCGAGGAAGGCCAGGTCGAGCGCGGCGTCGATCACCTGGCGCCTGAGCTCCTCGGCCGTGCCCAGCGGCATGTATAGCATCGCCGCGGCCTGCAGCCCGGGGAGGTTCTTCTCGGCCGCCTTCAGCGGCTCGCGCAGTTGCAGCGCGAACAGCCGGCGCAGTCCGGCGCGGTGCAGCTGCTGCGCCGCTTCCGGGGTATCGAACACGTCGAGCTCGACGTGGTCGCCGCGGTCGACCAGCCCGGGGAAGCCGACCAGCGTCTGCCCGCCGCGGCGGATCTCGAGCAGCTCGGGCAACGCGCCGAAGCTCCACTCCGTATGACGCGCGGTGCCTTCGGCGGCCGTGCCGGAGGCGCTGGGGGCGCTTTCCCGGCTCGGCGCAGCGGCGGCTCGGCCGCCGCGCGCAGGTGCCTTCGCGGGCGCTGCGGGTGCCGGCGCGGGTGCCGGCGCAGACGCCGGCGCGCT
>JAKAHP010000020.1 GCA_021825505.1 Pseudomonadota bacterium | reverse complement strand
CGGCATCGCGGCACGCCGCGTGCCGGCGTGCGCTGCGTGCCACGGCGCCGCAGGGGGCGGACTGCCGCCGCAGTACCCGCGGCTGGCCGGGCAATGGGCCGGCTATCTGCGTGCGCAACTGGCCGCGTATGCGCGCGGCACGCGCGGCGCGGAGACCCCGATGCATGCGATCGCCGCCGGACTTGATGAGAGCCAGATGCGAGACGTTGCCGAATTCGCCAGTGGCCTACGCTGAAACGATGCACAACACGCTACTGCCTTTGCGTCCGGCAACAACGCAGCGTAATGACCGCGTTTACTATTGCAGTTTCCTTGATTCAAATCACCCGCGATGCCGCCATGTCCGCGGCAGCGCGCGCCGCTGAAGGCCGCGTCGTGCGTGCCTGAGCTCCTCTCCGCATCCATGTCATCCGTCACCAATCTCAGCACGTCGGGCCTAGAGCTGCGCCGCGGCTCGCGACCCCTGCGCAGCCTGGTCGAGCTGCTGTCGTCGATGCGTTTCGCGATCTCGCTGCTGGTCGTCGTCGCCATCGCGAGCATCATCGGCACCGTGCTGAAGCAGGGTGAGCCGCTGAACAACTACATCGATCAGTTCGGCCCGTTCTGGGCCGTGGTGTTCCACCGCCTCGGCCTGTTCCAGGTTTACAGTTCGTGGTGGTTCCTGCTGATCATGGCGATTCTGGTCGTTTCGACGACTTTGTGCCTGGTGCGCAACACGCCGAAGATCATCGCCGATCTGCGCAGTTTCAAGACCGGCGTGCGCGAGCAGAACCTGCGTGCCTTCCACGACAAGGCCGAAGCCGATTTCGCGCAGCCGCGTGCCGCCGCGGTGGCGCGCATCGGCGCCGCGCTGCGCGCGCGCGGCTACGCGTTTCGGCTGCGCGAGGACGACGGCCAGACCCTGATCGCGGCCAAGGCCGGTGGGCTGGGCCGCATCGGCTACATCCTGACCCACGCCGCTTTCGTGCTGATCTGCCTGGGTGGCCTGTTCGACGGCGACGTCGTGATCCGACTGCAGATGGCGCTGACCGGCAAGCACATGCTGAAGACGAACATGGCGATCGACCAGGTTCCGCAGCGCAACATCCTGTCGCCGGCGAACCCGACCTATCGCGGCAACGTGTCGATCCCCGAAGGCAGCAGCGCCGACGTCGCGGTGATCAACCTGGGTGACGGCTCGGTGCTGCAGCCGCTGCCGTTCACGATCAAGCTCAAGAAGTTCATCGTCGACTACTACTCGACCGGCATGCCGCGGCTGTTCGCCAGCGACGTGCTGATCACCGACCACCGCAGCGGCAAGACCTGGCCGGCCACGATCAAGGTCAACGAGCCGCTGAACGTCGACGGCGTCAACATCTTCCAGTCGGGCTTCGACGACGGCGGCTCGCATCTGCAGTTGCAGGCGTGGCCGATGCGCGGCGCCGGCGACAAGGGCTTCACGGTCGACGCCGACGTCGGCAGCGCGCGCCAGCTGTCCAATGGCAAGAGCACACTGCGGCTCGAGATGAGCTCGTTCCGCCTGATCAACGTCGAGAGCTTGTCCACCGGCAAGGCCGCCAAGGGCGGCCTGCTCAGCGGCATCGACCGCCACCTCGGTGCGGCCGTGGAGCGAGGCGGCTCGACCAAACTGACCAACGTCGGCCCTGCGGTCGTCTACAAGCTGCGTGACGCGGCGGGCCAGGCCAACGAGTTCATCAACTACATGCTGCCGATCCAGCTCGACGGCATGCCGATGTTCGTCGCCGGCGAGCGCAGCGAAGTCGGCGGACAGTATCGTTACCTGCGGATTCCGGCCGACGCCGACGGCAAGATCGACGGCTGGATGCGGCTGCGCGCTGCACTGGCCGATCCCGTCGCGCGGCGCGCCGCGGTCGATGCCTATGTCAAGGAGGCGCTGCCGGCGAACGCGTCCAGGCAGCTGGCCGCGCAGCTGGAGGCGACCGCCGGGCGCACCCTCGACCTGTTCGCCGGCGATCTGCCGCGCGATCCGAAGACCGGCGCGCCGCTGGTCAGCTCGGCCGGCGGGCTGCCGGCGCTGGGCGAGTTCCTCCAGCGCAACGTGCCGAAGGATCAATTGAACAAGGCGTCCGACGTGTTCATCCGGGTGCTCAACGGCGTGCTGTGGCAGCTGTGGTCGCAGGCGCGCCAGCACGCCGGCCTGCCGCCGCCGCACGAGGATGCAGCGACCAACCACTATTTCAACGCCGCGGTGCTGGCGCTGTCCGACGCCAATTTCTACCCGGCGCCGCTGTTCCTGCAGCTGACCGGTTTCAAGCAGGTGCAGGCCAGCGTGTTCCAGGTCGCGCGCGCACCGGGCAAGGTCGTGGTCTACCTCGGTGCGGTGCTGCTGATCCTTGGCGTGTTCACGATGCTGTACATCCGCGAGCGGCGCGCGTGGTTCCTGCTGCGCGACGCCGACGGCGGCAGCCGCGCGCTGATGGCGATGAGCACCAACCGGCGCACGATGGATTTCGAGAAGGAGTTCGCCACGCTGCGCGCGGCGACGCTGGACGCTGCCGCGACGCGGCGCGATTGATGGCAAGACGAAGGAGAAAGCCAGCATGGAACTGACGAGCAAGACCCCGGTGCTCGACGCCGTGGAGCCACGCCAGACCGGCGTCATCGCCTATCTGCGCCGCCGCAGCGTCTACGACTGGGCATTCCTCGCGCTGGTGCTCGGCGGCGACGCCTATGTGCTGAGCCGTTTCGGCCAGAACATGACGTATTACGTGCAGCTGATTTTCCTCGGCGCGACGACCACGCTGCTGCTGCTCGGCTGGGGCTGGACCGCGCTGAAGAACCTGGCGCTGGTCGTTGCCGCGCTGACGCTGCTCGGCATCTGGAGCTACCAGGGTCCGGGCGGCGTGCCGCAACTGGCGCGCGGCGAGCAGGACTTCCTGCTCAAGTTCTTCCTGTCGAGCCAGACCGCGATCGTCTGGATGGCCTTCCTGTTCTTCCTCAGCACCGCGACTTACTGGGTCGGGATGTTCACCGGCAGCGCCGGCGAGCAGCGCGACGCGCACGGCTGGCAGACCAACTTCGCGCAGAGCTTCGCGTCGCGGCTGGCCTGGGTCGGCGTGACGATGGCGCTGGTCGGCACGATGATGCGCTGGTACGAGAGCTATCTGGTCGGCGCCGACGTCGGCCACATCCCGCTGTCCAACCTGTATGAAGTGTTCGTGCTGTTCTCGTGGCTGACGACCACCTTGTACCTGTACCTCGAGCGCCGCTACCGTACGCGCAGCATGGGCGCGTTCGCGATGCTCGTGGTCAGCGCCGCGGTCGGCTTCCTGCTCTGGTACAGCATGGTGCGCGACGCCTACGCGATCCAGCCGCTGGTTCCGGCGCTGCAGAGCTGGTGGATGAAGCTGCACGTTCCGGCCAATTTCATCGGTTACGGCAGTTTCGCGATTTCGGCGATGGTGGGCTTTGCCTATCTGGTCAAGGCGCACGCCGAACAGACCGTGTGGTGGAAGCTGGCTCCACTGTGGCTGATCGGTTTCGTGATGTTCTTCGAGCCGCTGGTGTTCCGCCAGGGCGGCATTTCCGAGTACTGGGGCGTGTTCGCCGGGATCTCGGCGCTGGCGGTGGCAGGCATCCTGCGCGGCCGCCGCAGCATCGCGGCGCGGCTGCCCACGCTCGAGGTGCTCGACGACGTGATGTACAAGGGCATCGCGATCGGCTTCACCTTCTTCACGATCGCGACCATCCTCGGCGCGATGTGGGCGGCCGAGGCGTGGGGCGGCTACTGGAGCTGGGATCCGAAGGAGACCTGGGCGCTGATCGTGTGGCTGAACTACGCGGCGTGGCTGCACATGCGCCTGATCAAGGGCCTGCGCGGCCAGGTCGCGGCCTGGTGGGCCTTGAGCGGGCTGCTGGTGACGACCTTCGCGTTCCTCGGCGTCAACATGTTCCTGTCAGGGTTGCACTCGTACGGCAAGCTCTGATCGGCGCGGCGGCGGTTACCATGTCAGGTCGGCGCGCATCGGGTGCGCGCCGCGACACACCCCGCCGGAACACCGGCCTCATCGCCGCTTGCCCATGACCATGCTTCGACGCCTCGCCCTGTCCGCCACCCTGTGCCTGCCGCTGGCCCTGCTGGGCTGCGGAGGCTCCTCGGGCACGACTACCGCCACCAATGTGTGGAGCTTCGTCGGCGGCGGCACCACGCCCAGCGCGCTCGGCAGTTACGGCAGCGTCGGCGTGGCCGGCGGCCAGCCCGGCGCGCGCATGCTGGCGGCGACCTGGGCCGATGGATCGGGGCGGCTGTGGATGTTCGGCGGCAACGGCTACGCCGCGTCCGGCGCTCCCGGCGATCTGTCCGATCTGTGGCGCTACGACACGGCCAGCGGGCAGTGGACCTGGATCAGCGGCGCCAACACCACCGGCACGCAGGGCAACTATGCGGCAGGCGGCGCGCCTGGGGCGCGTGACGCCGCGCAGACCTGGACCGACGGGGCTGGCAACCTGTGGATGTACGGCGGCCACGGGGTCGACGGCAGCGGCACCACCGGCATGCTCGGTGACCTGTGGAAATACAGCAGCGGCGCGGGCTGGACCTCGCTCGGCGGCAGCCCGTCCGCGAACAACGCCACCACCGCAACCGCGCCGGGATCGCGCGAAGCCGCGGCGACCTGGGTCGACAGCGCCGGAAACCTCTGGATGTTCGGCGGCAACGGCTACGACTCCAACGGTGCGCAAGGTGCGCTCGGCGATCTGTGGGAATACACCGGAGGTGGCTGGGTGCTGAAAGGCGGCTCGACCGTGAAATCGGCGCCGGGCAGCTGGGGTACCGTCGGGCAGGCCGCCGCGGGGGTCGTGCCGAGCGCGCGCTACGGCGCGGCCGCCTGGGTTGACGCCTCGGGCCGGTTCTGGCTGTTCGGAGGCTACGGGGTCGATTCCGCGGGCACCTTCGGCGAGCTCGCCGATCTGTGGATGTTCGACCCGACGACGTCGCTGTGGACCTGGATGGGCGGCGCGTCGACCGCGCAGGCCGTCGGCAGCTACGGCAGCGTCGGCCTGCCGGCGAGCACCAATGCGCCGGGCGCACGCGCGTTCTCGACCACCTGGCGCGACACCAGCGGCAATCTGTGGATGTTCGGCGGTTTCGGTCTCGATGCCTACGGCGTCGCGGCGCCGCTGAACGATCTGTGGGAGTACAGCGTCTCGACCGCCACCTGGATCTGGGTCAGCGGCTCGAGCGCGGCCAATGCCGCGGGGGTCTACAGCGGTACCGGCGTCGCGCCGGGCGCGCGCTACGGCGCTGCCGGCTGGGCCGACAGCAGCGGCCGCCAGTGGTTCTTCGGCGGGACGGCGATGGGCACCGCGCCGAGCACCGGCCCGAACCAGCCGACGAGCCTGTTCAACGATCTGTGGAACCGCACGCCGTGACGGCATGCCGCCGCGCGGCGCCGAGTGCGCCCGCGGCAGGTCCTGCGCGAGTAGGGTTTTGCATTTCCGTGTAAGGTTGGCTGCGATCGCCGAATGATCGGCATCGCGAGGCGCGTTGCGCCGGTTAACCAGCAGGGAGAGTGCGATGACCCAGCGCCATGACCGAGCCGGATTCGAGCATCCGGTGCCGTCCGAGATCACGCCGCGCAAACTCCATCTCGGGCGCCGCGCCTTCGTGCTCGGGCTGGGCTTGAGCGCCGCGGCGCGCGCCGCCGAACTGCGCGCCGGACCGCTGGCGCCGCTGCCCGCGCAGCCCGACCCCGGCGTGAGTACGACCGAGACCCCGACGCCCTACGCCGACGTCACCGGCTACAACAATTTCTACGAATTCGGCACCAGCAAGAGCGACCCGGCGCGCAATGCCGGCAGCCTGCACACGCGGCCGTGGAGCGTGCTGGTCGACGGCGAGGTGCGGCGCCCGCGGCGCTTCGCGATCGAGGACCTGCTCAAGCTCGCGCCGATGCAGGAGCGCATCTATCGCCACCGCTGCGTCGAGGGCTGGTCGATGGTGATCCCCTGGCTCGGCTACTCGCTGTCGGCGCTGCTGCGCGCGGTCGAGCCGACCGGAAACGCGAAATACGTCGAGTACCACACGCTGCTCGACCCGGCGCAGATGCCCGGACAGAACGACCCGGTGCTGGCCTGGCCTTACGTCGAGGGGCTGCGCCTGGACGAAGCGATGCATCCGCTGACGCTGCTTGCGTTCGGCCTGTACGGTGAAGTGCTGCCGAACCAGAACGGCGCGCCGCTGCGCATGGTGATCCCGTGGAAGTACGGCTTCAAGGGCGGCAAGTCGATCGTGCGCATCCGCCTGGTCGAGCGCCAGCCGGTGACGTCGTGGATGCGTGCGGTGCCGAACTGGTACGGCTTCTACTCCAACGTCAACCCGGCGGTGAGCCCGCAGAACTGGAGCCAGGCCACCGAGCGTCGCATCGGCCAGGGGCGCTTCGGCGGACTGTTCGCGCCGCGCCTGAAAACGCAGCTGTTCAACGGCTACGGCGAGCAGGTCGCGGCGCTGTACCGCGGCATGGACCTGACCCGGGACTTCTGATGGCGGGCGTGGCGGTCGCGCTGCGGCGGGCGACGCTGCAGGCGCGCTGGTTCAAACCGGCGTTGTTCGTGCTCGCGACGCTGCCGGCCGCCGATCTGGTCTGGCGCGCGCTCACGGTGCAGCTCGGACCCGACCCCGAGCATGCGCTGATCTGGGCCACCGGCCGCTGGGCGCTGCGCCTGCTGCTGCTGACGCTGGCGATCACGCCGCTGCGCCAGCTCACCGGGCTGAGCGAGCTGGCGCGGCTGCGCCGCATGCTCGGCCTGTGGGCGTTCGCTTACGCGGTGCTGCATTTCTTCTGCTATTTGTGGCTGGTCAACGACTTCAGCGTGAGCTCGGTGCTGCACGACGCGGCGCGCCATCCCTTCGTGCTGGCGGGATTGAGCGCGCTGCTGCTGCTGGTGCCGCTGGCCTGGACCTCGCGCGACGCGGCGATCCGGCGCCTGGGCGCCAGGCGCTGGCGCGCGCTGCACCGGCTGGTCTATCTGGTCGCGCCGATCGCGGTGTTCCACGCCTGGTGGGGCCAGGTGGCCAAGCACCACACCGGTGAGCCCAAGCTGTACGCGGCCATCCTGGCGCTGCTGCTGGGTTGGCGCGCCTGGCGGCGGCTGCGCGCGCCGCCGCGCGCAGCCGTCTGAGTGCGCCGCCGCGGGCCGGAGTTCAGCGCGGCGCGATGTGCTCGCCGGCGAACAGTGCGGCGACCGCCTCGCGCTCGCGGATCAGGTGCGCGCGATCGCCGTCGACCAGCACTTCGGCAGCGCGCGGTCGCGTGTTGTAGTTCGACGCCATCGCCATGCCGTAGGCGCCAGCCGACAGCACCGCCAGCAGATCGCCTTCGCGCAGGTCGAGCAGGCGTTCGCGGCCCAGCCAGTCGCCCGATTCGCAGACCGCGCCGACCACGTCGTAGTGCCGCGCCTGCGCGCCGTCGCGCGGGCGTACCGCGACGATGTCCTGCCAGGCCTCGTAAAGCGCCGGGCGCATCAGGTCGTTCATCGCGGCGTCGACCACCGCGAAATGGCGCTCGAGCGTCGACTTCAGCGTCACCACCTCGGTCAGCAGCAGCCCGGCGTTGCCGACCACCGAACGTCCCGGCTCGAGCAGGAGGGGTCGCTGACCGAGCCCGGCGCCGTCGAGCCGCGCGAACAGCGCGCCGAGCAGGTCGGCCGGGCGTGGCGGGGTCTCGTCGGCGTAGCGAATGCCCAGGCCGCCGCCGAGGTCGATGTGCGCCAGGGTCACGCCGTGGTGTTCGATGTCGCGCACCAGATCGATGACCCGGTCGAGCGCGTCGAGGTAGGGGCCGAGCTCGGTGATCTGCGAGCCGATGTGGCAGGCGATTCCGACCACGCGCAGATGGTGCAGTTGCGCGCACTCGGTGTACACGCGGCGCGCGAGCGCTTGCGGGATGCCGAACTTGTTGCTGCGCAAGCCGGTCGAGATGTAGGGATGGGTGCGCGCGTCGACATCCGGGTTGATGCGCAGGCTCACCGGGGCGCACACGCCGAGCTGGGCGGCGACGCGGTCGATGCGGCGCAGCTCGCTGTCCGATTCGACGTTGAGGCATTGCACACCGGCGCGCAGCGCCGCGGCGATCTCGGCGTCGGTCTTGCCGACCCCGGAAAACACCGTCTTCGCGGGGTCGCCACCGGCGGCCAGCACGCGCGCGAGTTCGCCGCCGGAGACGATGTCGAAGCCCCAGCCGAGCTCGGCCAGCACGCTCAGCACCGCCAGATTGGAATTGGCCTTGACCGCGTAGCGCAGCGCCACGTCGCGCCCGCCCGCGGCGTCGCTCCAGGCGCGCGCGGCGGCTTCGATCGCGCCGCGCGAATAGACGTACAGCGGCGTGCCGTGGGTGTCGGCCAAATGCTGCAGGGGTACTTGTTCGACTCGCAGCGAGCCGTCGTGATGGGCGATCCAGGGCGCGCCTGGGAGCATGTGCAGGGAGGATGGCATCGGCGGAGGCGGCGCGTTCAGCGCGCGGTGGACGACGGGGGCTGCGGCAGGTAGAGCGGACCCTTCTGCCCGCACGCGGCCAGCAGCAGGCATGCGGCCAGCGCGCAGACGACCCTGCATGCAGCACGGGCTGGACGAGTTCCTAAAATAAAGCGGGAAATCATTGAATGAGTTTATCAGTCGATCGAAACATGGACGAGCTGACGCACAAGGACTATCTGCAACGGGCCGAGGCCACCTTGCAGCGCATCGAGGCCGCGGCCGACGCGGTCGATCTCGACTCCAAGCGCGAGGGCTCGGTGCTGACGCTCGAGTTCGACAGCGGCGAGCAGGTCATCATCAACCTGCAGCCGGCCATCGACGAGTTGTGGCTCGCAAGCCGCTTGGGCGCCTATCACTTCCGCCACGCCGAAGGCCGTTGGCGCGACACGCGCGAGGGCCGCGATTTCGACGCGCTGCTGCGCGACGCGGTCGCCGCGCTCGGCGGGCTCGCGCTGCCCTTGTAGCCCGCGCGCCGCCGCGGGGTCGCGGGGCCCCGTCCCGGGTGGAAATGCCGCCCGTAGCGGCAGAATCATGGAAGAATAAGGACGCCGTGTGTGCCTGAGACACGCTGCGCGAGTGCATCGTGTGCGTGGCGTGCAAGTGGGGCTTTTGCAACGCGAGCTGGGTTCTACCGGCAAAAGTTGGCAGACAATCAAGGACTTGTTGTTAGTATTGAAAACAAAGATGAACATGGGCTGACTGCAGCCCGCCGATCTTCAGGGGGTCAGGTTGTCGATCTTCAGCAGCATGTTCCGCAAGCGCTACGCGCCGCTGATCGGCCTTGACATCAGCAGCTCGAGCGTCAAGCTGGTCGAGCTCTCGCTCGATGCGCACAACCGCTATACGCTCGAGCGCGCTTCGCTGGAGCCGCTGGACAAGGGCGCCGTCAACGACGGCAACATCGAGCGTCACGACGACGTCGTCGATGCGGTGCGCCGCCTGCTCAAGCGCAGCGGCACGAAAACGCGCGACGTCGCGCTGGCCTTGCCGTCGTCGGCCGTGATCACGAAGAAGATCGTGCTGCCCGGCGATTTGCGCGACGAGGAAATCGAAGTCCAGGTCGAGAGCGAGGCGAACCAGTACATTCCGTTCGCGATCGAGGACGTCGCGCTCGACTTCAGCGTGCTGGGGCCCAGCCTGGCCTCGCCCGGCGACCAGGAGGTGCTGATCGCCGCGTCGCGCCGCGACAAGGTGCTCGATCGCCAGGCGGTGGCCGAAGCTGCCGGGCTGCGCCCGCAGATCATCGACATCGACGCGTTCGCGTCGCGGCTGGCCGCGGGACGCCTGATCGAGCGGCTGCCGCGCGGCGGGCAGGACCTGCTGGTGGCCTTGTTCGAAGTCGGCGCATCCAGCACCGCGATGCAGGTGCTGCGCAACGGCGAGACGCTGTACGACCGCGACCAGGCTTTCGGCGGCCAGCAGTTGACGCAGGCCATCGCACGCCATTACGGCTTCTCGCAGGAAGAGGCCGAGATCAAGAAGCGCAACGCCGACCTGCCCGACGACTACACCGCGCAGGTGCTGCACCCCTTCATCGACGGCATGGCGCAGGAAATCGCGCGCGCCCTGCAGTTCTTCTTCCGTGCCACCCCGAACAGCCGCGTCGACTACGTGCTGCTGGCCGGAGGGACCGCGTCGCTGGCCGGGCTGGTCGAGCGCGTCACCGAGCTGACGTCGACCGCGTGCATGGTGTTGAATCCCTTCGACGGCATGGCGATCGGCGCCCAGGTGCGCGAGAAGAAATTGCGTTTGCAGTCGCCCAGCTACCTGACCAGCTGCGGGCTGGCGATGCGCAGGTTCCTGTCATGAACATCGTTCTGATCAATCTGTTGCCGCACCGCGAGGCGCGGCGCAAGAAGCGGCGCGAGGCGTTCTACGTCGGTGTCGCCGCATCGCTGCTGGCGGCAGGCCTGCTGCTCGGCGCCGGCGATCTGGGCCTGGGCGCGTTGATCGACGCGCAGCAGTCGCGCAACGCGTTCCTGCAGTCGCAGATCGACCAGCTCGACCACCAGATCCGCGACATCGCGACGCTGCGCCAGGAGATCGACGCGCTGCGCGCGCGCCAGCGCGCGGTCGAGAACCTGCAGGCCGACCGCAATCTGCCGGTCTATCTGTTCCAGGACCTGACCGCCGACACGCCGGCCGGGGTGCGCATCGACAGCGTGCACCAGCAGGGCGCCTCGGTGCTGATCCAGGGGGTGGCGCTGAGCCAGGAGCGCGTCGCCGACTTGCTGCGTCTGCTCGCCGGCGGCCACGGCTGGCTGGAAAAGCCCGAGTTGATCGAAATCCATTCGGTCACGCAACGCGTGGCGGGTGATACGCAAACCGTGTCGGCGTTCCAACTGCGCGTCACGCTGCGCAAGCCGACGCCGCCCAAGACCGCCGCATCGGCGCCGCACAAGGGGCATTGACGCGATGGCCCGAGCCCTGAAATTCAATCTCGACCTCGGTGCGTTGCGCGACAACGTCAGCGCCCAGTTCCGCGGTCTCAACCAGAACGATCCCGGCACCTGGCCGCCGCTGCCGCGCTACACCGTGTACGCCGCGGTGCTGCTGCTGGCGCTGGGGCTGGGCTGGTACCTGTGGCTGTCCGGCGTCAAGGACCAGCTCGACCAGGCGCAGCAGCACGAGGTCGAACTGCGCCAGCAGTATCGGAGCAAGCTGGCGCAAGCGGTCAGCCTCGATCTGCTGAAGGCGCAGAAGGCGCAGGTGCAGCAATACGTGCTGCTGCTCGAGAAGCAGTTGCCGAGCAAGGCCGAGATGGACGCGCTGCTGTCCGATATCAACCAGGCCGGAATCGGCCGCGGCCTGCAGTTCGAGTTGTTCCGCCCGGGCCAGGTCGATGTGCGCAGCTATTACGCCGAGCTGCCGATCTCGATCAAGGTGCAGGGGCGCTACAACGATCTGGCAGCGTTCACCTCCGACGTGGCCAAGCTGTCGCGCATCGTCACGATCAACGACATCGCGATCACCGCGCCGCCGAACGCGGGTCCCGGAGCGCGGCTGACGATGGACGCCACCGCGCGCACCTACCGGTATCTGGACTCCGACGAAATCGCCGCGCAGAACAAGTCCAAGGCCAAGCCAGGGGGGCGGCGATGAACGCGCTGATCAAGCCGATCAAGCGAAGCCTGCCGTGGCTCGCGTTGCTGCTGGCCGGCTGCGGCGGCCAGCATCAGGACCTGCGCGCCTGGATGAGCGCGCAGCGCGCGCAACTGCATCCGCATGTGCAGCCGATCGAGCCGCCCAAGCCCTACAAGGCGGCCAGCTATACGCTGGTCGACCGCACCGATCCGTTCTCGCCGGCCAAGCTCGAGACCGGCGCGCGCCAGGCGATGAGCCAGCTCAGCCCGGCGCTGCTGGCGCAGATGAATCGGCCCAAGCAGCCGCTCGAGCAATTCTCGCTGGACCAGATCCAGATGGTCGGCAGCCTGAAGATCGCAGGCGTCCAGTACGCGTTGCTCAAGGCCGGCAAGCTGCTGTACCGCGTGCACGTCGGCGAATACGCGGGCCAGCACTACGGCCGCATCACCACCATCACCGAAAACGAGGTCGACCTGCAGGAGCTGGTGCAGGACGCGACCGGGGACTGGGTGCCGCACCGCGCCACCCTTCAATTGCAGGAGAGCAGTCAATGACGTCGACCATGCGCGCCCCTTCCTGGCTGGGCAAGGTCCTGGCCGGCCTGATCCTGCTGCTCGGCTGGGTCGCCAGCGCGAGCGCGGCCAACGTGCTCACCAAGGTCAGCGCCAGCACGCAGGGCGGTGACATCGTGATGCAGCTGCAGTTCGCGCAGCCGCTCAAGGCGCTGCCGCCGGGGTTCGCGATCGACAAGCCGGCGCGCATCGTGCTGGACTTCCCCGGCGTCAGCTCGAGCCTGGGGCGCAACACGGTGGCCTTCGACCAGGGCAATCTGCGCTCGGTCAACGTCGTCCAGGCGCAGGACCGCGCGCGCGTCGTGCTCAACCTGAGCAGCGCGACCACCTACAAGATGCAGCTCGAGGACAACCGCTTGCTGGTGCTGCTCAGCCCGGTGCCGTCGATCGCGTCGACCGCCGCATCGGGCAGCGCGCTCACTCCGGCGGTGCACTTCGCGCAGAACCTCAACACCGCCAAGCTGGCGCTGCGCAGCATCGACTTCCACCGTACCGCCGACGGCGCCGGGCAGGTTGTCGTGCAACTGCCGAACAACCAGGTCGGCGTCGACCTGCGTCAGCAAGGTCAGAACATCGTCATCGACTTCATCAATGCGACGCTGCCGCCTGAGCTCCAGCGCCGGCTCGATGTCGGCGACTTCGCCACACCGGTGCAAAGCGTCACGGCGTTCCAGATGGGCGACAACGTGCGCGTCGTCGTGCAGCCGCACGGCAGCTTCCAGCAGAGCGCCTACCAGGCCGACGATCGTTTCGTGCTCGAAGTGCGCCCGCAGCAGCCGCAGCCCAACCAGCTGGTCGCCGGCAACGGCCCCGGCTTCCACGGGCAGAAGCTGTCGCTGAACTTCCAGAACATCGACGTTCGTTCGCTGCTGCAGGTGTTCGCCGACTTCACCGGCTTGAACGTCGTGGTCAGCGATTCGGTCAGTGGCAACCTGACGCTGCGCCTCAAGGACGTGCCGTGGGACCAGGCGCTGCACCTGATCCTGCAGGCCAAGGGCCTGGGCGAGCGCAAGGAAGGCAATGTGCTTTGGATCGCTCCGCGCCAGGAAATCCTGGCGCGCGAGAAGTCCGAGCTCGAGGCGGCGACGTCGCTGCAGGCCATCGAGCCGGTGCGTTCGGAAACCTTCCAGCTCAACTACCAGAAGGCGTCGGCCGTGGTCGCGCTGCTGACGGGCGCTGCCGGCGGCGCGCAGTCGTCGCCGCCCGGGGCCGCGGTGGTCCCGTTGATCGGTGGCGGCGGCGGCCGCGGCACGCCCACCTCGCGCGTGCTGTCGCCGCGCGGCACGGTGATCGCCGACCCGCGCACCAACCAGATCTTCGTCACCGACATCCCGTCCAAGCTCGACGAGATCGGGCAGCTGATCGCCAAGATCGACCGCCCGGTGCGCCAGGTGCTGATCGAGGCGCGCATCGTCGAGGCCACCGACCAGTTCGGGCGCGAACTCGGCGCCAAGCTCGGCTACACCGACGCAGCCGCGGCGCAGGGCGGCGTGCCGGGGGTCGCCATCGCCGGCGGGACCAGCGCGACGGTCAGCGGCAACTATCTCGCGGTGGCCAACCAGACCAACCAGCCCGGCGCCACCGGCGCGGCGCTGACCGACTCGCAGTTCGTCAACCTGCCGGCCAACACCATCACCAACGCGCTGCTGACCGGGGTCAACCCGGCGTCGCTGGCCATCAGCCTGTTCAATGCCGGTGCCAACCGCTTCATCAACCTGGAGCTCAGCGCGCTGCAGGCCGACGGCAAGGGCAAGATCATCTCGTCGCCGCGCGTGATCACCGCCGACATGCAGAAGGCGACGATCGAGCAGGGCACCGAAATCCCCTACCAGCAGGCCACGTCCAGCGGCGCCACCTCGGTGTCGTTCAAGAAGGCCGTGCTCAGCCTCGACGTGACGCCGCAGATCACCCCTGACGGCAACGTGATCATGAGCGTCGAGATCCACAAGGATTCGGTGGGCCAGACGACGACGGCGGGCCCGGCGATCAACACCAATACCCTGAGCACCGAGGTGCAGGTGGAGAACGGCGGCACCGTCGTGCTCGGCGGCATCTACTCGTCGCAGGAGCAGAACCAGACCGACAAGGTGCCGCTGCTCGGCGACATTCCGGTGCTCGGCTACCTGTTCAAGACCACCAGCAAGAGCATGCAGAAGGACGAGCTGCTGGTGTTCCTGACGCCCCACATCGTGACCCGATCCGACATTGATCGTTGAGCTTTTTTCACGACGACAAAACCAAGAACCATGAAAACGCCACTCGCCCGCTTCCTGCAATTCCTGCTGTCCTTGCTGCTGCTGGCCTCGCTCGTCGCGTGCGGCGGCGGCGGCAACAGCAGCGGCACGTCGCTGCTGGGCAGCAGCAGCAGTGCCACGACCGGCACGACGAGTGGAACCTCGGGAACATCGACCAGTTCGACCTCGACCTACACGGTCGCGCTGGCTACCTCGGCGACTGCAGTGTCGACCGCGGGCAATGCGACCGAGACGGCCACGGTGACCAACGCGAGTGGCGCGCCGCAGGCCGGCGTCAGCGTCACGTTCCTGATCGGCTCCAACAGCAGCGGCGCCACGCTCAGTTCCGGGCAGGCAGCCACCGGGGGCTCGAGCACTTCGGTCACGGCGGTGACCAACAGCAGCGGCCAGGCCTGGGTGACGTATACCGCCGGCGCAAGCGCCGGCACCGACGCGGTGATCGCGCAAGCCACGCCGTCGACCAGCGGCGCAGCGACGGCCTATGGCTCGGTGTCGATCACGGTCAGCCCTGGCACCGCCAGCAGCAATTCCGAGTCGATCCAGTTCGTCCCCGGAACGACGGTGACGGTCGCGCCCGGTGTGCAGGTCGAGTTCGGAGTGAAGGTGCTCAGCGGCGGCACGACGCCGGTGGTCGGCGCGACGGTGGCGTTCACGCTGGCGTCGAACAGTTCCGGCGCCACCTTGAACGGCGGCAGCTCGACGGTCAACGTGACCACGGGGGCCGACGGCACGGCCTACGTCAGGTATCAGGCGGGGGGATCGTCGGGCACCACCGACACCGTTTCGGCCAGCGTGCTCAACGGCAGTTCGGTGGCGCTGGCGACGGCAACGCAGCAGGTGACGATTTCCGCGAGCGGAACGTCGAAGTATTTGCTCGCGCTGAGCGGGACCACAGAGCCGGCGGGGACCGCCTGCGTCACGTCGACCAACACGAACGGCAACTCGCTGAGCTGCTCGCTTCTTGCGACCGACGTGATGGCTCCCAGCGCCGCGGTGCAGACCGTCGGCAACGGCGTGACGCTGACCGGCGTGGTCACCGACATCAATGGCAACCCGGTGCGGAACATGGCGGTCCTGTTCTCGTTCGGTAGTGCGACGACCGCGGGCTACATCCCTTATTGCAACCTGACCAACGCGAGCGGCACGCCGTCGTGCACCGACGGGGGCAAGACCGGAACATCGGCGACCGGTCAGGTGCAGCCCGGATTCGTCAATGCCGGCGGTACGCTGCAAAGCGGCTGCATCGCCGCCGAAACCGACGTCAACGGCTTCGTCACGGTGCGTTACGCAGCGGGTGGCGTCACCGGCGTCGATACCGTGATCGCGTCGGTTACGCCGGGCAGCGTGATCGATCCGAATTCGCCGCAGACCTGTCCATCGTCGCTGTCGACCATCTACGTCACGCAATCGGCGTCGATGGCCGTTTCGGTGCAGACTACGCAGCCCTGAGCTTGGTCGCCCGTCCGGTCTGCGCAGCGTCTTGGCTTCCGCGAAGATCTTCCTCGTCGGCCTGATGGGCGCCGGCAAGACCACGGTCGGGCGGGCGCTCGCGCAGCGCTGCGGGCTGCGCTTCGTCGACAGCGACCACGAGATCGAGCGCCGCGAGGGATGCACCATCGCCGAGCTGTTCGCTCGCGACGGGGAGGCGGCGTTTCGCGACATCGAGGCCGCGGTGATCGACGAGCTGACCCAGCTCGACGGCATCGTGCTGGCCACCGGCGGCGGCGCGGTGCTGCGCGAATCCAGCCGCGCGGCGTTGCACGCGCGCGGCAGCGTCGTCTACCTGCGTGCCAGCCCCGACGAGCTGGCCAACCGCACGCGCCACGACCGCAGCCGGCCGCTGCTGCAGGGGGTCGACGCGCGCGCCAGGCTGCGCGAGCTGTTTCGCGCGCGCGACCCGCTGTACCGCGAAGTCGCGCATTTCGTGATCGATACCGGCCGCCCGTCGCCGGCGCTGCTGACCCAGCTGGTGCTGACCCAACTCGAGCTCGGCGGCGTGCTCGACACCTCGCGCCGGCGGTGAACTGCGCCACGCGGCGCCGGGTTCTCGCGCTGCTTCCTACAATGGTGCGATGACCCAGGTCCCTACCCACGCCCGATGAGTACCGTTCGCGTCGAACTCGGCGATCGCGCCTACGACATCCTGATCGCGCCCGGCGCCTTGCGCGACGCGGACCGTTTCGCGTGCTGCGCGAACCCGCGCGGCAGCGCGCTGATCGTCAGCAACACGACCGTCGCGCCGCTGTATGCCGATGCGCTGGAGGCCGCGTTGCGGCCGCATTTCGCGCGGGTGCTGCGCTGCGTGCTGCCGGACGGCGAAGCGCACAAGGACTGGGACACGCTGAACCTCGTGTTCGATGCGCTGCTTGGCGCGCACTGCGACCGCCGCACCACGCTGGTGGCGCTCGGCGGCGGCGTGATCGGCGACATGACCGGCTTCGCCGCGGCCTGCTATATGCGCGGCGTGCCTTTCGTGCAGGTGCCGACCACGCTGCTGGCGCAGGTCGACTCCTCGGTCGGCGGCAAGACCGCGATCAATCATCAGCTGGGCAAGAATATGATCGGCGCGTTCTACCAGCCGCGTTTGGTCGTCGCCGACGTCGATGCGCTGCGCACGCTGCCCGCGCGCGAGATCAGCGCCGGACTGGCCGAGGTCATCAAGCACGGCGCGATCGCCGACGCCGGCTTCTTCGACTGGCTCGAGCGCCACGTCGACGATTTGCGCGCGCTCGACGCCGACGCGCTGGCCGAGGCGGTGCGGCGCTGCTGCGAGATCAAGGCCGCGGTGGTCGCGCAGGACGAGACCGAGAGCGGGCTGCGCGCGGTGCTGAACTTCGGTCATACCTTCGGTCACGCGATCGAGGCCGGCATGGGCTACGGCAGCTGGCTGCACGGCGAGGCCGTCGGCGCAGGCATGGTCGTCGCGGCCGAGCTGTCGGTGCGCCTGGGCCTGCTCGACGCGGCCGACGCGCAGCGCCTGCACGATCTGGTCGGCCGTGCCGGCTTGCCGCAGCGCGTGCCGCCGCTGCCGCTGGCGCGCTATTTCGAGCTGATGCAGGTCGACAAGAAGAACGAGGCCGGCGAGATCCGTTACGTGCTGCTCGACGCGCTCGGGCACGCGGTACTGCGCAATGCGCCGGCCGATGTCGCGGCCGCCGCGCTGCGCGCGCACGGCGCGAGCGACTGAACCGGAGGCGCACGATGCGCAGCGCGGCCGAATATGAAGCGGGGATGCAGCTGGCGCGTTACGCCTGCTGCACCGCGAACTCGCGTGGCCGCGCGGTGGCCGAGGCGCCGCCGCGCGATCGCAGCGACTACCAGCGCGACCGTGACCGCATCGTCCATTGCGGGGCGTTCCGCAGGCTCGAATACAAGACCCAGGTGTTCCTCAACCACGAGGGCGACCTGTTCCGCACGCGGCTGACGCACAGCCTGGAAGTGGCGCAGATCGCGCGCTCGATCGCACGCGGGCTGCGCCTGAACGAGGACCTGACCGAAAGCATCGCGCTCGCGCACGACCTCGGCCATACCCCGTTCGGGCACGCCGGGCAGGATGCGCTGGCGGCGTGCATGCGCGCGCGCGACGCCGAAGGCGGGGGTTTCGAGCACAACATGCAGTCCTTGCGCGTGGTCGATCGGCTCGAGGAGCGCTACGCGGCGTTCGACGGACTGAACCTGACCTTCGAGACGCGCGAGGGCATCCTGAAGCATTGCTCCCGACGCAACGCGCAGCGCCTGGGCGAGGTCGCTGCGCGCTTCCTGCAGGGCGGCCAGCCGAGCCTGGAGGCGCAGATCACCAATCTGGCCGACGAGATCGCCTACAACAACCACGACATCGACGACGGCCTGCGCTCCGGCTTGCTCGAACTCGACGAACTCGAGACGGTGCCGTTCTTCGGCGGCCACCTGCACGCGGTGCGCGTGGCCCTGCCGACGCTGGCGCCCAAGCGCCAGGTGGCCGAAACGATACGGCGCATGATCGCCGCGCTGGTCGCCGATCTGGTCGAGGCCACCGAGGCGCGCATTGCCGAGGCCGGCGTGGCCACGCTCGCCGATGTGCGCGCCGCACCGGCGCTGGCCGCGTTCAGCACGCCGGTGCGCGAGCAGCTCAGCGCGCTGCAGCGCCTGCTGCGCGCGCAGCTGTACCGTCACCCCCAGGTCGTTCGCTCGACGACCAAGGCCGCGCGCGTGCTGCGCGAACTGTTCGACGCCTACGCCGACGATCCGCGCCTGCTGCCGCGTGAGCACCAGCCGGTCGACGGTCGCTCGCGCTGGCGCGGTGTCGCCGACTACGTCGCCGGCATGACCGATCGCTACGCGATCAAGGAACACCGCAAGCTGTTCTCGGTGCAGGACTGGTAGACGGCGCCGCCGCGCGGCAAAGACCATAAGAAAAACACGGGTATCTATTTGCAACGGCATTATTTGCCTAGTCAAGTAAAATGCCGGCTATGGACAACCCGCAAGCTCAGCGCACCGGCGCGAACTTCTACGACGGCCGGCGCTTCGACAGCAAGTGTTCGGTCGGATACTGGATCAAACAGGCCTACCAGGCGCTGCAGCGCAGCCTGGACGCACGCATGCACCAGCTCGACCTGACCGGCATGCAGTGGGGGCCGCTGTGGCTGATCGCCCACCGCGGCGCCGACACCGTGGCCGCCTGCGCGCGCGAGGCCGGCATCGACGCCGGCGCGATGACGCGCATGCTCGACCGCCTGGAAGCCAAGGGCCTGTTGACGCGCTGCCGCGGCACCGAGGACCGCCGCGTCGTGCACCTGGCGCTGACCGAGCGTGGTCGCGAGGTGGTCGAGCAGATCCCGCCGATCCTGGCCGAAGTGCTGAACTGGCATCTGCGCGACTTCAGCGCCGACGAAGTGCTGCAGCTGCTCGATCTGCTGCAGCGCTTCACGCACAACGAACACAGCGGCGACGCCTGAGTCGCCGCCTTCACCTGCACCCATACCCAACAACAACACCCCGTTCGCCATGACTCCGAAAATCCTCGCCGCCCTCGGCGCCGCCGCGCTGCTCGCCGGCTGTGCCGGCACCGGCACCCTGGCGCCGCCGGCGCAGCTGGTCAAGCCCGCCGCGCTGGGCCTGCAGCCGGGCGCGGCCGCGTTCCCGCGCAGCGACTGGTGGACGCGCTACCGCGACCCGCAACTCGACGCGCTGGAATCGCTGGCGCTGGCCGGCAACCCCGACCTGCAGGAGGCGGCCGCGCGCGTGCGCGAAGCCGCCGC
>JAKAHP010000272.1 GCA_021825505.1 Pseudomonadota bacterium | reverse complement strand
CGCACCTGGGTATCCGCCTCCACCGTTGGGTCGGTCCGAGTTCGACCCGCCCGAAAAGCCGCCTGTCGTCGTCGGCGGCGGAGGCGCTGCCGCGACAAGCGCCCCCTTCCCGGTCCTGGTGGTCCAGCCGCTGGTCGTGCCGGCGCTCCAGCCCAGCGCACGATCCAGTTGATCGGCGCCGATGCCGTACTTCTTGGCGTCGTCGTAGATCCTCCCGGCAGTGGCGTCGTCGTTGACGCTGAACTTGTCGTCCAGCTTGTAGACGTCCTTGACGTAGGCCCGGATGTTGTCGTCGGTGAAGTTTGTGGCCATGCTGGTCTCAGTACAGCGGCACGCGCGTGACGTCGCCGTCGAGTCGGGCCTGGGTCGCTCTGCGCGCGTCGGCCGGGGCTTCCAACAGCAGGCGGAGCTCGTCGCGGCGCACGGCGGCGGCGAAACGCTCCTCGGGTGTGGCGGTCAGCGAGTCCATCTCATCGATCAGCTCGGCGCGCCGAGCCTCGATGTACTCGGCGACCCTGCGCCACTCGGCGCTCGTGACGTCGACGGCCAGCGCGATCACAGTCCGCTCCCGGCGGTCATCTTCACGGCGATCTCTGCGTTCTGCGCCTGCGCGTCGTGCTCACGCTGCTCGCGGCGGTCCTGCAGGTCGGCGTCGATCTTCAGCATCTCGATGCCGTACTTCGCTTCGGCCGCCTCGCGGGTCAAGCCCTCGCGGCTGGCGATCTCGGCCATGCGCAACTGAGCGTTGGCATTGGCCATCTGCGCCTGGAACTGGCGGTCGCGCTCCTTGTCGGCGATTTCGGACTGGCGGATCTTCACGCGCTCGACGGCCGGGTCGACCGGCGGCGGCGCGTTGTCGATCTTCTCGGCCATCTGCCGCACCTCGGCATCGTCGGGGAGCAGGTCGACCGCATCCAGGCGCATCGAGCGGGCCCACGCCCTGAGCTGGTTGATGCGGCGCTTGAACGGCATCGGCACGCCGCTGGCCTGCTGCAGGAATGCGGCCATCTTCTGGCTCTGACCCTCGGCTTCGAGCAGCGCCGACGTGCCGCGAGCCATCACCAGCAGGTCGCCCTTGATTTCGGCCTTCGGGCTGTACTGCATGTTCCAGTCCACAAAGCGCTGGACCAGCGTGCTCGTCACGTCGTCGTCCCAGTTGCGCACGGCGCGGCGCATCCAGATGTTCGCGGCCTGGTAGGCGATCGAAGCGCCGCGCGCGGTGTCGAGGTAACTCGGCGCCTCCTGGCCCTGCATCGCCATCACCGGGCCGGCAATGTCGTCGATCATCTGCTTCGATCGATCGAACACGCCGAGCAGCTCGGACAGGCGGCTGTCGATCTGGAAGAACGCGAAGGCCTGGCGCGCGTCGGCGTCGGCCTTGATCATCTCCCAGAGCTTCAGCGGCTCGATGGTCCACTGGCCGTTGAGCGGGCGCATGACCTTCGAGTTGACGACGATCTGCGGCCCCACGCTCAGGCCCAGGTTGTCGAGGGCGGCCCGGAACGAGCTGTTGCTCACCTCGGCCATGTCCTTGACCTCGTAGGACAGCCCGAAGCCGAAGATCGATCCCGGGTCCTTCTCCCAGCAGTAGACGCTGTAGGGGCGCTCCTGCGTGTCCATCGGATTGATGATGGCCTTGAGCACCGTGCCGTCCTCGGCCACGAAGAGCACCGCCTCGTAGCAGAGCAGCGGGTCCTCGGGCACATCGATGCCCATGTCGCGCAGTTGCTCCTCGTCGACAGGGCCGTGGTACTCGAGGATCAGGTAGCGCGGGTCGGTCACGCCCTGCGTGCCGCTGGCTTCGCGCAACTGGTCGCGGTTGGCGTCCGGCGAGTGCTTCGGCGGGTTCTGCAGGACCTGGCGGATCGCCTCCTTGTCGAAGCCCGGTTGCTGAGCAAGGCGAGCCATCTCGGCCTTCGTCTTGTAGTGCCGCTCGATCTCGCTCTCGGAGCGCCTGATCGACGATGCGCTCATGTCGGGGAAGAAGTCCCACGTGCTGACCTGCTCCACCGTCGGGCTCAGGTCCTCCATCACCTCCAGCCTGCCGGTAGCGCCGTCGATGTGCCAGACCTTCTTGGTGCGGTTCAGCACCACCGGGCCCTTGAGCACGCCGGTGCCGATGACCATCGCCTCGTGGATCGCCGCCCGAGCCACCGCGCCGTAGTTCGCCTGGCGCAACTGATCGTCGACCTCGCGCTGCATGGCCTCGGCCTTGGCCTTGGCATCCTCGCGGATCTCGCGGATGCCCAGCACGATGGCGCTGGCCGGGATCTCCTGGCCGTCGGGCCCCATCGGCACCATGGCATCCGGCGGTAGCTGGGCCGCCAGCGCCTCGGCGTTCACCAACTGCGGGACCGGCGTCGGGTCGATCGCGAAGTTGCGCTCTTCGGTCGGGAACAGAAGGTCGGTCAGCCGCGCCTCGACGATGTTCACCACGCGCCGCGTGAGCGGCACGTACATGCGCGAGCCGTACTTGCGGTTCTGCAGCGCCTTCAGGACCTCCGGGTCGTACTGGCCGTTGTAGCGGCGGATGTCCTCGTGCCAGCGGGTTTCGAGCTGCTGGCGCAGAGCCTTGCGCTGCTCGTAGGTGGACACGACGGTCTGGCCAAGCGCCTGCACCCGCTCGCGGCGCGCGTCGTCGGCCTTCTTCGCCTCTTCGCGGAGCTGGTCCAGCCGGTCCAGCACCTCGGGCGGCAGCGCCGCGAGTTGCTCTTCCTCGGCCATCAGGAGGGCAGCGATGTCGTCTTCGCTCAGCCCCTGCAGGGGGTCCCGCTCTTCGAGGGTCTCGTCCACGCTCATGAAAGGAACCCCGGGTGAACCGGGGCTGAAAGTCGTATGGCGCTGCCGGGCGGCGGGAGAGCGGCCCATCGGGGCAGGATGGTGCTTGTCTCGTCCCGATGGCGCCTACGCCCGCATACACATCGGATTTCGAGGGCTTGACCCGGTCGTGCATATGCGCATATACTGACGCCAAGCAAGCAGAAAGGACCCCGGAAATGAACGACTGGAACGCAAAGCAGGCAGCCCGCAAGTCGGCCGCCGCAGCCCTGCAGGCCGCCAACCCGCATCTCGTGCCGGCCGGCGACAACCCGCTCGTGGCGGCCGCCAAGAACATGCGCATCGAGCTGGCCCGGGCCTTCCCGGGCGTCAAGTTCTCGGTGAAGTCGCGGCGCTTCATGAGATGTTCGAGCGTGGCGTCATCGCGTGCTTTAGGTCGCTGGCCTGGTGCTACAAGACCAACCTGCCGCAGAAGTTCGGCAAGCGGATCGTGGTGACCTATCTCACCGGCTCTGCCAGCTACACGAGGTGCAACGAACTCGACGACTTGGTGCGTGTGTTCAGCGTGCTCGACGGCAGGCCGGAGCCGGACTATCGGGGCGGCATCAACTCCAAGCTGAGCGCCGCGGGCCTGAACGGCTGGACAGCCAAGGCTGGAATCGTCGACACCGAGTACCTGACGATCCGAACCTTCAAGAACCACAACGGCCACGTGACCTTCAAGCGGCTGGACCTCGTGGAGAAGATGAACCGCATCATCGCCAAGCACTACCCCGGCGCCCTGCCGGCTCCGAAGTGAGCGGGCCTACACTGGGCTCCATGCCCAGGATCTACAAGCCCACGGAGCAGGCCCGCCGCTACGTGGCCAGCGAGGACGCGCTTCGCGAAGCCGGCGGCCGGCGCGTGAACGTGCGGCTGCAGCCCAAGGCGGCCAAGGCGCTCGACGCCTACATGGAGAAGCACGATCTCGACCAGACGGCGGCGATCAATCGGGCGCTGGAGAAGCTGAAGTAGGGTCAGTAGGCTCCGCGGACGTAGTGGCCGCTGGCCGTCTCGTACCCGCGCCCCTCGGCCCTTGCCGCCACGCCGTCGTGGAAGTAGCCCGTGGCCCACTGACGGAAGGCGTCCGCGCCGTTGGATGCCGGCGTGTGCTCAGGCTGCCGGCTGAAGGTGCCCGACTCCTCCATGAACTTGTAGCGGTAGTGATCCAGGGCCCAGATGCCATCTGAGCACTCTTCCTCGTCGATGTAGGCGTCGGCCATCCGCTCGCGCACCACGTCGATAGCCGCGCCAAGGTCTGTCACGCGCGGCACGGCCTCGACCGTCACCGAGGCCTTCGCTTCGGCGGCCAGGCTCTCCATGATCTCGACTCGGTTGATGAGCTCGGCGCCCTGCAGGTTCGCTCGCCCGTCGTGGGGCATGTAGATCGAGCCCCACCGCAGACCGTTGGCCTTTCGGTAGGCCTCC
>JAKAHP010000271.1 GCA_021825505.1 Pseudomonadota bacterium | reverse complement strand
CCGGTGCCGGCGGCGAGCAGTTCGCGGTACTTCGCGTACAGCGCGCGGCTGGCGCCGAGCTCGGTCCAGAACTCGGTGACCTCCGGCAGCATCGCGTTGTAGGCCTCGCGCAGCGCCGCGGTGTCGGCCACCGCCGTCAGGTGGCCGACCATGCCCCAGGCGTGCGCCAGCCGTTCGGTGGCCAGCTCCAGCGGGTCGACCACCGCGTCCCAGCGCGGCGCCGCGACCTCGGCCTGCTGCAGCGCCGCGCGTGCCGCCGCGATCAGCCGCGGCAGCGCATCGGCGACATGTTCCGGGCGCAGCTCGGCATAGCGCGGCAGTTCGCCGATGTCGAGCAAGGGGTTGGCCGAGCCCATCGCCTGCGTTGCGCTCATGCCGTCTCGCAGGCCTGCACGGTGTTGGCGAGCAGCATCGCGATGGTCATCGGGCCGACGCCGCCGGGCACCGGGGTGATCCAGCCGGCGACTTGCGAGGCCGACGCGAAATCGACGTCGCCGCACAGGCTGCCGTCGGGCAGGCGGTTGATGCCGACGTCGAGCACGACCGCGCCGGGCTTGACCATCGCGCCGGTGATCAGGCGCGGCCGGCCGACCGCGGCCACCAGCACGTCGGCGCCGCGGCAGGTCGCGGCCAGGTCGGGCGTGCCGCTGTGCGCGATCGTCACCGTCGCGTCGGCCTCAAGCAGCATCAGCGCCAGCGGCTTGCCGACGATGTTCGAGCGGCCGACCACGACCGCGTGCAGGCCGCGCAGGCTGCGCATGCCGATGTGCTCGAGCATGCGCATGCAGCCCAGCGGCGTGCACGGGCGGAACCCGTCGCGACCGACCAGCAGCGCGCCGGCGCTGGCGACGTGGAAGCCGTCGACGTCCTTGCGCGGCGAGATCGCCTCGATCACGCGCTGCGCATCGATGTGCGCCGGCAGCGGCAGCTGCACCAGGATGCCGTGCACGCTGTCGTCGGCATTGAGCGCGTGGATGCGCGCGAGCAGTTCGCCCTCGCGCATCGCCGCCGGGTAGGTCTCGTGGATCGAGCGGATCCCGGCCTGCTCGCAGGCGGCGACCTTGTTGCGCACATAGACCTGGCTGGCGGCATTCTCGCCGACCAGGATCACGGCCAGCGCCGGCTGGCGGCCGGTGGCGGCGAGTGCGGCGGCGCGGGTGGCGGTCTCGGCGCGCACGCTGGCTGCGAGCGCCTTGCCGTCGATCAATCGGGCTGTCATCGGGGGGGAGTCCTGGGTGGGGTGCGGCGCGTCACTTGGGCGCGCCGAGCGCGATCTTGAGCAGGTCGGCGACGGTGTTGGCGCCGAGCTTTTCCATGATGTTGGCGCGATGCGCCTCGACCGTCTTGATGCTGATGTTGAGGTCGTCGGCGATCTGCTTGTTCAGGCGGCCGGCGACGATGCGCTCGAGCACCTGCGATTCGCGGCTGGTCAGCTTGGCCAGCAGCGCGTCGCGGCTGGCGCTTTGCGCGTGCTCCTCGAGGTCGACGCGCGCCTTGTGCAGCATGCGGTCGACGAGGTCGCGCAGCAGGTTCTCGTTGAACGGTTTCTCGATGAAGTCGACCGCGCCCTTCTTCATCGTGTTGACCGCCATGGGCACGTCGCCGTGACCGGTGATGAAGGCCAGCGGGATATTGACGCCGCGCTGCAGCAGGCGATCCTGCAGTTCCAGCCCGGTCATGCCGGGCATGCGCACGTCGACGATCAGGCAGGCGATCTCGCGCGGGTCGAAGCGGGTCAGGAAGGACTCGGCCGAATCGAAGCAACGCACGCGGTAGTCGTTGCCTTCGAGCAGCCACTGCAACGAGTCGCGCACGGCCTCGTCGTCATCGATGACATACACCGTGCCTTTGCTCGCGGGTTTCATGGGCGGGTCCGTTCGGTTGGTGCGGCGGCCTCAAGGGCCTCCGCGGCGTCGTCGGTGTGGGCGGGAAGCGGCTCGAACGGCAACGTGAAGCTGAAGACGCTGCCACTGAGAATCCCCTGTTCATTGTATTGATTCTCGGCCCACAATCGCCCCTGGTGGAACTCGACGATCGAGCGGCAGATGTTCAGGCCGATGCCCAGGCCTTCGCTCTTGGTCGTGAAGAAGGCTTCGAACAGGTGCGCCATCACGTCGTCGGGCACGCCGGTGCCGTTGTCGCGTACCGCGAAGGTGATCATCTGCGCGTCGGCCGAGATGTCGAGCTCGATCGCGCGCAGTGCGCCCTGGCGCTGCGCGCGGTCGACCGACTCGGCGGCGTTGCGCAGCAGGTTCAGCAGCACCTGCTCGATCAGGATCGGGTCGGCGTGCAGCGGCCGGATGCGCGGCGCGATGTGCATGAACAGCCGCACGTTGCGCCGGCGCAGGTCGATCTCGGCCAGCTCCAGCGTGTTCTGCACGATGTCGGCGACGCGGCATTCGACGCGGTGCGGCTCGCTCTTCTTGACGAAGTCGCGCACGCGGCGGATGACGCCGGCGGCGCGCTGCGCCTGCCGCGCGGTCTTCTCCAGCGCGGCCTGCAGCTCGGCTTCGGGCATGCCGCGCTGGCGCAGCCGCGAGATCATGCCCGAGCAGTAGTTGTTGATCGCGGTCAGCGGCTGGTTCAGCTCGTGCGCCAGCGACGAGGCCATTTCGCCCATCGCGATCAGGCGGCTGGTCATTTGCGCTTTCTCCTCCTGGTTGCGCGCGACCTCCTCGGCCTGGCGCCGCGCGGTGACGTCGGTGGCGATCAGCATCTGCACCACGCGGCCGTCGACCCACTGGATATAGCGCTGGCGCACGTCGAACCAACGCTCCAGCGTCGGCACGTGCACTTCATGCGCCTGCGCGTGCGGGTCGAGGAATTCGCCCGCGGGCAGCCCGGCGTAGCCGTCGACGCCGTCGGAGGCGTCCTGCGCGGCGAAGGCCGGCGGCTCCTCGCCGCTGAGCAGATGGTGGCCGTGCGCCGAGGCGCCGAACCACTGGCGGTACAGCTTGTTCGCGTAGAGCTGTTCGTTGCGGTCGAGCGCGAGCACCGAGACCGCCGCGTCGAGCCCTTCGAGCACCGCGACGAAACGCTCGTGCGACGCCGCCAGCTCGTGGCGGATGCGTGTCGGCTCGGTGATGTCGGTGATCGACGTGATCCAGCCGGTCTGGCGTTCGCGCGCGTCGATCAGCGCCGAGACGTAGACGCGCGCGTCGAATTCGGTGCCGTCCTTGCGCGCGATCTTCAGCGCGAAGCCCGATGGCGGCGCCAGCCCGTCGATGGTCTGCTGCAGCGCCAGCGCCATCTCGGCGACGCGCCGCGTCGGCCAGTACGGGTAGGGTGGACCCTTGCCGATCAGCTCTTCCTCGGTGAATCCGGTCATCTTGCAGAACGCGACGTTGACGTAGCTGATGCGCCCCTTCATGTCGATGGCCTGCATGCCGGTCGACAGCGAGTTCTCGACCGCGCGCCGGAACGCGGTCTCGCGCGTCAGGCTGTCCTGCGCGCTCAGGCGCTCGCGCATCTGGCGCCAGGTGCCCCACAGCATCCACAGCATCAGTGTCGACAGCACGATCACCGCCCAGTACAGCCCGCGCACGCTCCAGCCCGGCGTCGTGTGGTAGCTGCTGACGCGCATCGTCAGCCCGGCGTCGAACGGGCGCAGCCCGGCCAGGTAGCGCAGTGGCTTGCTGTCGGCGTCGGCCGACGCGGTGCTGGCCAGCACATGCCCGGCGTGATCGAGCAGCGCGACCGCGTAGCGCGTGCTCAATTCCTGCGCGACGCGGCTGCGCAGCATCGCGTCGACCGCGAACACCGCGTCGACGGCGCCGTCGTACAGGCCGCCGACCAGCACCGGGGTGGCCGACTCGACGACCCAGCCGATGCCGGGAATGCGGAACGGTGCCGAATAGGCCACGCGCTGGCCGGCCGCGGCGCGCGCGGCCAGCGTGCGTACCGCCGAAGGTTGCGGCTGGCGCAACTGCAGCCAGTGCAGGTCGTGCGGCAGCGCCGAACTCAGCGCGGCTTCGCGCACGATGCCGTCGGCGTCGATGCGGTAGACCATCAGCGCGGCTGCGTGCTGGTGCACGAAGCCGTTGGCCATCAGTGCGAAGCGGGTATCGCGGTGCGAGGCGCTCTCGAGCATATTGGCGATGGACTGCAGCTGCTCGTGCATCAGCGCCATTTCCAGGCTCATGCGTTGCTGCGCCCATTCGCCGTCGCGCTGCAGCGTGTCGCGCTCGCGCTGCAGTTCGGTCTGCTGCGCATAGCGCAGCAGCGCCGCCGACGCACCGAGGAACAG
>JAKAHP010000270.1 GCA_021825505.1 Pseudomonadota bacterium | reverse complement strand
GCTTCGCGCTGCGCCGGCGGCTCGGCGCCGCGCGCCACCTGGCCAGCGGCGAGCGCCTCGAACTCGCCGCCTTGCAGCGGCGCCATGCCGGACACGCGCTCGACGCGGCGGCGGGCATCGGCGATCCGACGCAATTCTTCACCCAACTGCGCGACGCCGGCGTGGTGCTCGGGCACACGCTGGCGCTGCCCGACCACGCAGCGTTCGACACCGACCCGCTGGCCGCGCTGAACGCGCCGGCACTGCTGGTCACCGAGAAGGACGCCCTAAAATGTCAGCCGGGGCAAAGCGCATTCGCGCGCGTGTGGGCGGTCGAACTCGAACTCGACGCCGACCCCGCATTCGTGCCCTGGCTGCTCGCGCGCTGCGCGCGCGCGAGCAGGCTGACCCAAGGAAATCATTGATGGACACCCGCCTGCTTGATCTGCTGGTCTGCCCGGTCTGCAAGGGCCCGTTGCTGCGTGAGGGCGACGAACTCGTGTGTGCGCGCGATCGTCTCGCGTTTCCGGTGCGAGACGGCATCCCGGTTATGCTCGAGGACCAGGCGCGCGACCTCGATGCCGGGCTCGACCCCGACGACGATGCCTGAGATGCCGGCGTTCCATGTGCTGATCCCGGCACGACGCGCGTCGACCCGCCTGCCCGACAAGCCGCTGGCCGATATCGGCGGGGTGCCGATGGTCGTGCACGTGGCGCAGCGCGCCTTGCGCAGCGGCGCGGCCAGCGTCGCGGTGGCCTGCGACGACGACGCCATCGTGCAGGCCTGCGCCGCCCACGGCGTGCGCGCGCTGCCGACCTCGCCGCACCATGCCAGCGGCACCGACCGCATCGCCGAGGCCGCGGCCGCGCTCGGGCTGCCCGACGACGCGCTGGTGGTCAACGTGCAGGGCGACGAACCCCTGATCGACCCGGCGCTGATCCGCGCCTGCGCGCAGGTCCTGCACGACGACGCGCAAGCGGCCATCGCAACCGCGGCACACCCGATCGAGCGCGCCGCCGACCTGTTCAATCCCAACGTGGTCAAGGTCGTGCTCGACGCGCACGGCCGCGCGCTGCTGTTCTCGCGCGCGCCGCTGCCGTGGCGGCGCGACGCCGACATGCACGCCGAGCCCCTGCCGCAGGACCCGCCCCATCTGCGCCACATCGGCATCTACGCGTTCCGCGGCGCCAGCCTGCGTGCGTTCGCCGCGCTCGAGTCCTGCGCGCTGGAGCGCGCCGAGGCCCTCGAGCAGCTGCGCGCGCTGTGGCACGGCTGGCGCATCGCGGTGCTGCGCGTCGAACACGCGCCCGCGGCCGGGGTCGACACCGCCGAGGACCTGGAGCGCGTGCGGCGCACCCTGGCCGCGTCAGCCGGGAGTGGGGGGGCGCATGCTATTCTGGGATAAGCGTTTTTTCCTACCAAAATAAAGAGAGGAGTCTTCATGCGTCTGATCCTGCTCGGAGCCCCGGGTGCCGGCAAAGGCACGCAAGCCGCCAACATCTGCGCCCGCTACGGCATTCCCCAGATTTCCACCGGGGACATGCTGCGCGCCGCGGTCAAGGCCGCCACCCCGCTGGGCTTGCAGGCCAAGGCGGTGATGGACGCCGGCGGGCTGGTGTCGGACGACCTGATCATCGGTCTGGTGCGCGACCGCCTGCAGCAGGACGATTGCGCCTCCGGATTCCTGTTCGACGGCTTCCCGCGCACGCTGGGGCAGGCCGATGCGTTGAAGGCCGCCGGCATCGCAATCGACTACGTGGTTGATTTCGAGGTACCCGACGAGGACATCGTCGACCGCCTCGGCGGACGCCGCGTGCACCCGGCGTCGGGGCGCGTCTACCACCTGCGCTACAACCCGCCGAAGGTCGCCGGCCGCGACGACGTCACCGGCGAAGAGCTGGTGCAACGCGACGACGACCGCGAGGACACCGTGCGCCGCCGTCTCGCGGTCTACCGCGACCAGACCCGCCCGCTGGTGGACTACTACGCGACGTGGCAGGCCAGCGGCGACGCCGCGGCGCCGAAGCTGCGGCGCATCTCGGGCGTCGGCGCAGTCGATGCGGTGACCGCGCGCATTTTCGAAGCGCTGAGCTGATCGGCGCTGAGCAGGCTGGATTCATCATGGACATTGCGCAACACGTTTTCATCGTCACCGGCGCCGCCTCCGGCCTGGGTGCCGCCACCGCGCGGCGGCTGGCCGCCGCGGGAGCCCGCGTCGTGCTCGCCGACGTGCAGGACGCGCAGGCGCTGGCCGACGAGATCGGCGGTCGCTACCTGCGCACCGACGTCACCCATGAGGCCGACGCGTCCGCCGCGGTGGACGCCGCGCAGCAGCTCGGCAGCGTGCGCGGCCTGATCAACTGTGCCGGCGTGGCGCCGGCGCAGCGCACGCTGGGCAAACAGGGGCCGCATGCGCTCGAGTTGTTCGCACGCACCGTGCAGATCAACCTGATCGGCAGCTTCAACATGGCCCGGCTGGCCGCCGCGGCGATCGCCACGCAGCCGCCGCTGGCCGACGGCGAGCGCGGCGTGATCGTCAACACCGCGTCGGTGGCGGCCTACGACGGCCAGATCGGCCAGGCTGCGTACGCCGCCTCGAAGGCCGGCATCGTCGGGCTGACGCTGCCGATGGCGCGCGACCTCGCGCGCGACGGCATCCGCGTGATGACCATCGCGCCGGGCATCTTCGAGACGCCGATGCTGATGGGCATGCCCGAGGAAGTGCGCGCCGCGCTCGGCGCCTCGGTGCCGTTCCCGCAGCGCCTGGGCCGCCCCGACGAATACGCGCAGCTGGTCGAAACGATCGTGCGCAACCCGATGCTGAACGGCGAAACGATCCGCCTCGACGGCGCGATCCGCATGCCGCCGAAGTGACGCGGCGGCGCCGGGGGACGGCAGCGTGATTCCCCAGGGTTTCATCGACGAACTGCTGACGCGCGTCGACATCGTCGACGTCGTCGGCCGTTCGGTGCAGCTGAAGAAGGCCGGCACCAACTACAAGGGGCTGTGCCCCTTCCACAGCGAAAAATCGCCGTCGTTCACGGTCAGCCCGTCCAAGCAGTTCTACCACTGCTTCGGCTGCGGTGCGCACGGCACCGCGGTCGGCTTCCTGATGGAACACCTCGGCCTGGGTTTTCGCGACAGCGTGCGCGAGCTCGCCGGCCAGGTCGGCATGACGCTGCCCGAGGACGACGACCCGCAGGCGGCGCAGGCTGCCCAGGCGCGGCGCAGCCTGCGCCAGGGTCTGATCGAGGTGCTCGAGCAGGCCAACCGCCACTACCGCGACCGCCTGCGCGAGTCGCCGCGCGCCATTGAATATCTGAAGCGCCGCGGCCTGACCGGGCGCATCGCGGCGCGCTACGGCCTGGGCTACGCCACCGACGACTGGCAAGGGCTGGCCGCCGCGTTCCCGAACTACGACGCCGATCCGCTGGTGCAAAGCGGCCTGGTCGTCGCGCGCGACGCCCAGGGCGACACGCTGGAGCCGCAAAGCGCTGCCGGCAGCACGGTGGCGCGGCGCTACGACCGGCTGCGCGATCGCATCACCTTCCCGATCCGCAACGTGCAGGGCGAGCTGATCGGCTTCGGCGGGCGCGTGCTCGGCAGCGGCGAGCCCAAGTACCTGAACTCGCCGGAAACCGTGCTGTTCCACAAGGGCGAGGAGTTGTACGGGCTGTTCGAGGCGCGCGCCGCGGTGCAGCGCAAGGGACAGGCGCTGATCGTCGAGGGCTACCTCGACGTCATCGCGCTGGCGCAGCACGGCGTCGAGCATGCGGTGGCCACGCTGGGCACCGCGTGCACCGCCGAGCACGTCAAGCGCCTGTTCCGGCACTGCGCGCAAATCGTGTTCGCGTTCGACGGCGACAGCGCCGGCCGCCGCGCCGCGGTGCGCGCGCTGGAGTCGACGCTGCCGGCGCTGGCCGACGAGCGCTCCGTCAAGTTCCTGTTCCTGCCCCCCGAACACGACCCCGACAGCTATGTGCGCGCGCTCGGCGCCGACGCCTTCGAGCGCGAACTCGCGCAGGCGCAGCCGCTGTCGGTGTTCCTGCTCGACAGCGTCGGCGACGGCCTGGCGCTGAACACTGCCGAGGGCCGCGCGCAGGCCATCGCGCGCGCGCGCCCCTTGCTGGCGCTGCTGCCCGAATGCGCGCTGAAGTCGCAGATCATCGCCGAATTCGCACGCCGCCTGCAGACCCCGGCGGCGGAGATCCGTGCCGCGCTGGCGCCGCGCAGTGGCGCCACGGCGCCGGCGACGGCGCCTTCCCATGCCGGCAGCGGCGTGCGCGGGCGCCGCGATGGCGCT
>JAKAHP010000019.1 GCA_021825505.1 Pseudomonadota bacterium | reverse complement strand
CGGGTCTGGATCACGCATCGCGACCCGGTCGGCATGTGGGCCCAGTTCGTCGCGATCGCGGTCGCGATGGTGCTGTGCGTGCCGCTGCTGGTCGCGCATCCCGAGTTGCAGGGCGCGGACGGTCCGCTGTCGTTCAGCCTGGTGCTGGGCGCCTTCGTGTTCGGCGCCGCGATGCAGGTGGCCGACGGTTGCGGGTCGGGCACGCTGTACAAGGCCGGGCTCGGCCATCCGGTGAGCCTGGCGGCACTGCCGGCGTTCGTGTTCGGCAGCTTCCTCGGTGCCGCGCAGCAGCCGGCGTGGCTGAGCCTGGGCGCCTGGCCAGCGTACAGCCTGCCGCAGCACTTCGGCGTCGGCGTGACGCTGGCGCTGCAGCTCGGCGCGCTGGCGCTGCTGGCGGCGTGGTTCGGCTGGCGCCGCGCGCCGCAGGCTCAAGCCACCTGGCGTGGGCCGGCGGTGTGGATCGGCGCGGTGCTGCTCGGCCTGCTGGCGACGCTGAACCTTGTCGTGGCAGGTCAGCCCTGGGGTATCGTCTACGGCCTTGGGCTGTGGGGCGCCAAGCTGGTGCAGGCGTTCGGCGTCGATCTCAGCCACAACGCGTTCTGGGGCCTGCCGCCGATGCAGGCGCAGTTGCACGCGTCGCTGCTCGCCGACAACACCAGCATCACCGACCTGGGCATGCTGCTGGGTGCGCTGATCGCGGCCACCGCGGGTTCGCGTGCCTGCCCCAGCGTGAAGCTGCCGGCACGCGCCTGGGCCGGATCGGTACTCGCCGGGCTGGTGCTGGGCTACAGCTCGCGCATGGCCTTCGGCTGCAACGTCGGCGCCTATTTTTCGGGCATTTCGACCGGCAGCCTGCACGGCTGGGTCTGGTTTGCCAGCGCCTTCGCCGGCAGCACGCTGGGCGTGCGCCTGCGCAGCGCGCTGGGCATCGGGAGCCGGCGATGAAGCGGCGCGGCTGGGGTGTCTGGCTGCTGTGGGCGGTGCTGGCTGCGCTGGTCGCGCTCGACTGGCATTTCAGCGACGAACATCAACGTTTCGCCGAACCGCCGCCGCTGGCGCTGGGCCATGGACCGGCACCCGACGCCGGCCATTGCTCGCTGGCGCCGGGCAAGTAGCACCGGCGCGTCAACGCTCGCGCCGATGCCGCGTGGGCCGTGCGCGGCGGCCTGATAGAGTTGGGCTTTGCCGCGAAAGCCTTGCGATGCTCGCCTACCGTCACGCCTTCCACGCCGGCAATGCCGCCGACGTGCTCAAGCACACCGTGCTGCTCGACGTGCTCGCGCGCATGGCGGGCAAGGACAAGGGTTTCCTGTACGTCGACACCCATGCCGGCGCCGGCATGTACCAGCTCGGCGAGCGCATGGCGCAGCGCCTGGCGGAGTACGAAGGCGGCGTCGGTGCGCTGTGGGGACGCGACGATGCGCCGCCGGCCGTGGCCGCCTATCTCGCGGCCATACGCGCGTTCAATCCCGGCGGCGCGCTGCGCGTATATCCGGGGTCGCCGCGGCTGGCCGCGGCGCAGCTGCGCGCGCAGGACCAGATGGTGCTGTTCGAGCTGCATCCGAGCGACTACCGCGCCTTGCGCGCCGAGTTCGGCGCCGACGCCCAGTTGCGCCCCGAGGACGGTTTCAACGGACTCAAGGCGCTGCTGCCGCCGCCGACGCGACGCGGCGTGGTGCTGATCGACCCGTCGTACGAGCTCGACAGCGACTACACGCGCGTGCTGGTGTGTCTGCGCGACGCGCTGACGCGCTTCGCCACCGGCGTGTACATGGTCTGGTACCCGCAGCTGCAGAGCCTGGAGTCGAGCCAGATGCCGCGCCGGCTCAAGGCGCTGGCGCCGGCCGGCTGGCTGCACGCGCAGCTGACCACCGACGCGCCGCGCGCGGACGGCTTCGGCCTGCTCGGCAGCGGCATGTTCGTGCTCAATCCGCCCTACGGCCTGCGCGACGCGCTGGCCGCGGCGCTGCCGTGGCTGGCGTCGACGCTGGGCGCCGATGGCGTCGCGCGCTGGGTGCTCGACGCCCACGAGCCGTGATGCGCGCGCGCTGGCCGCGCTCGTTCTCGGCGCTGCTGCTCGGCGGCTTCGCGCTGGTCATGCTGCCGCTGCTGTTCGGCATGGGCTACGCCGCCTATGCCCAGCAGGAGCTGGCCGCGCGCTCGCGCGCGGCGCTGGCGCTGACGCTGCAGGTCACGCGCGGCACGCGCCAGCTGGTCGACGACCTGGCCGGGCTGCAACGCGCCGCGGGCCAGTTTTTCGTGTTGCAGGACCCGCAACTGCGCGGCGGCATGCGCGACGCGCACGCGGCGTTGCAACGCACCGTGCAGACGCTGCGCTCGATGCCGCTGGGCGCCGACGACGCGGCGCGGCTGGTGCGCCTGGGGCGCGATGAGGCGGCGCTGTATGCGCAGCTGGACTCGGCGTCGGGCAACGGGCTGCAGCGTTTCGATCGCTTTGCGCCGGACTTCGATGCGCTGGCCGCCACTGCGCTGCAACTCGAGCAGGCCGGCAACACGCTGGTCGAGCTGCGCGCCGCCGCGCTGACGCGGCGCGCGCATGCGCTGCGCATGATCCTGCTGGCGCAGGTCGGCGCCGCGGTGCTGCTGTCGCTGTTGCTGGCGGCGCTGTTGTCGTGGCTGCTGGGGCGGCCGGTGCGGCAGATCGAGCAGGCCATCCAGCGCCTGGGCGCCGGGGACCTGCAGCCGCAGCCTGCGGTGCGCGGGCCGTCGGATCTGGTGCTGCTCGGCGAACAACTCGACTGGCTGCGCTTGCGCCTGCGCGACGTCGAGGAGCAGAAGCAACGCTTTCTGCGCCACGTCTCGCACGAGTTGAAGACGCCGCTGGCGTCGCTGCGCGAAGGCGTCGCGCTGCTCGCCGACGAAGTCGGCGGCAGCCTGAGCGCGCAGCAACGCGAGATCACGCAGATCATGCAGGGCAACGCGCGCGACCTGCAGCAGCGCATCGAGAACCTGATCGGCTACAGCCGCGCGCAACGCCGACTCGACCCGCTGCTGGCCGATCGCGTCGAGCTCGGTGCGCTGCTCGACGCGATCCAGCGGCGCAACGATCTGGCGCTGCGTGCGCGCCGGCTGCGCGTCGAGCGCAGCGGCAGCGCGCCGCCGCTGCTGGGCGACCGCGGCAAGCTCGACACGGTGCTCGAGAACCTGCTGGTCAACGCATTGCGTTTCAGCCCCGACGGCGGGGTGATCCGCGTCGAGCTCGGGGTCGATGGCGACGGGGTGCGGGTGCGCGTGCGCGATCAGGGCCCCGGAGTCGCCGAGGCCGACCGCCCGCATCTGTTCGAGCCCTTCTTCCAGGGCAGCCGGCAGCCGGCGCAGGCCGCGCCGGGCAGCGGCCTGGGGCTGGCGATCGCGCGCGAGTTCGCGCGCCTGCACGGCGGCGACATCGCGCTGTGCGACGAGGCGCCCGGGGCGTGTTTCGAGCTCAGGCTGCCGCAGCGGCCGATGGATGCGACGCAGGAGGCAGCGGGATGAACTTCCGACGACTGTGCGGGCTGTGCGGGGTCGCCATGCTGGGCGCTTGCGCGCAGGGTGGTGCCGGCTCGGCCGCGTTGCCGCGCGGCGCGTCAGCGCCGCACGCTGCGTCGTCGGCGCCGGCCGCGGCGGGCAGTGCGGCGCGACCCGCAGGCGTCGCCGGCCGCGCCGCGGCGACACCGGTGATGCTGAGCATGACGCCGATCGGCGACATGTTGCGGCGCGTCGGCGCCCAATCGCAGGCCCAGGCCGAGGCCGAGGCGCAGCGGCTGCGCGCGCTCGGTGCCGCGCGCAGCGCGCTGCAGCGCGTGCAGCTGGCGTATCTGCTGCTGATGGCGCCGGCACCCGGAGCCGAGCAGGCCGGTCAGGCACTGGATTTGCTTGAGGGTCTGGACCGACCTGATGCCGACGACGCTGCGCGCCAGTTCGTGCGCGTGCTGCAGCGGCTGGCGCGACAGACGCTGCAACTGGCGCAGCAGCGCGCCGAGCTCGGTCGGGCGAACCGGCAGATCACCGATCTGCAGGACAAGATCGTGCAGATCAGGAATCTGGAGCTGCAGTTGCAGGACCGTCGCAAGCAGGGGCAGACGCCATGAAAGGCGCTTCGGTGCTGATCGTCGACGACGACGCCGACTTGCGCCGCCTGCTCGACATGCGGCTGAGCGCTGCCGGTTACCGCGTGTCCACCGCCGCCAGCGGCGAGGAGGCGCTGAGCCGGCTGGCGGTGGAGCGTCCGCACGCGGTGATCACCGATCTGCGCATGCCCGGCATCGACGGCCTGCAGCTGTTCGAGCGCATCCACGCCGCCGACCCGGCGCTGCCGGTGATCGTGCTGACCGCGCACGGCAGCATTCCGGACGCGGTCGCGGCCACGCAAAGCGGCGTGTACGGGTACCTGACCAAGCCGTTCGAGGCCGTCGAGCTGCTCGCGCTGCTGGCGCGCGCGGTCGGCGCCACGCCGCAGCCGGCGCGCTTTGCCGACATCATCACGGTCAGCCCGCTGATGCGCGCGCTGCTCGACGAAGTCGCGCTGGTCGGCGCCAGCGACGCCAGCGTGCTGCTGCAGGGCGAGTCCGGCACCGGCAAGGAGATGCTGGCGCGCGCGCTGCACGAGGCGAGCCCGCGCCGGCGCGGTCCCTTCGTCGCGATCAATTGCGCGGCGATTCCCGAGGCGCTGCTCGAAAGCGAGTTGTTCGGCCACGCGCGCGGAGCCTTCACCGGCGCCGACAGCGCGCGCCGCGGCCTGCTGCTCGGTGCGCATGGCGGCACGCTGTTTCTCGACGAGATCGGCGACATGCCCCTGCCGCTGCAGGCCAAGCTGCTGCGTGTGCTGCAGGAGCGCGAAGTGCGCCCGCTGGGCGCGGCCGAGCCGGTCGCGGTCGACGTGCGCGTGGTCTCGGCGACCCACCACGACCTGGAGGCGGCGACCGCCGCGCACCAGTTCCGCGAGGACCTCTACTACCGGCTCAACGTCGTCAACCTGCGCGTGCCGCCGCTGCGCGAGCGGCGCGAGGACATCGCCGCGCTGGCGCAGCATTTCGTCGAGCGGCTGGCGCGCAAGCACGGGCGGCGCATCGCCGGGTTCACGCCCGACGCGCTCGAGCTGCTGCTGCGCGCCGACTGGCCGGGCAATATCCGCCAGCTGATGAACGTCGTCGAGCAGTGTTGCGCGCTGTGCACGACGGTGCGTATTCCGGCAGCGCTGGTGACGCGCGCGCTGCGCAGCCGCAGCAGCGAAATCCTCAGCTACGCCGAAGCGAAGGAGCACTTCGAGCGTGACTATCTGGTCAATCTGATGAAGCTGACCGGTGGCCAGGTGACCGAGGCCGCGCGACTGGCGCAGCGCAACCGCACCGAGTTCTACCGGCTGCTGCAAAAGCACGGCTTGTCGGCGGCGTTGTTCAAACCGGGCGACGATGTGTGACTGTCGCTTTGCAGCGACAAAAAATCAACGCTAAATCAATACCTTGCCATGAGGCGCGGAAACCTGTCGGGTATTGGCGACAGAATCCCCAGCGACCCCGCACGGGCTCGCTCGCTGCCGCCTGCATGCCACGCCAAATGCTTGATTCAGCGTGATAAATTCGATATGGCACGCGAGTTGCATAAGGATCTGCGTGGGACGCGCCAAGGTGTCGCCGATCGCCGGCGGCGCTTGCGATATCCGGCTCGATCCATCCATCCCCCCTTGGCCAAGCTTTCCGCTTGGCATTTTTTTGCCCGCGACGCGGCGCCTGCTCAATGCAGTTTGACGCGCGGGCCGACCCGGTGCGCGATGCGCTGGGCCAGCGTCAGCCACAGCGTCCGGCGCCAGCCGTGCAGCGTGCCCAGATGGCGGCGCTGCAGCCGCGCGGCGTCGGTCGGGGTGTCGAGCCGATGGGCGTGCGCGCCGACGCCGCGAATGCCGAAGTCGTCGCTGCAGCTGCCGATCGCGACGGCCAGCAGGTCGTAGTGCAGTTCGCGCCGCGGAATCAGCTCGCGGCCGTCGTCGGCGCGGGTCGGCGCGATGCGCAGCAGCCGGCGCGTGCGGTCGAGCCCGTCCATCGCGCCCAGCCGGTACGCGTAGTGGTGGCGGCTGGATTGCGCGAGGTGGTCGAGCTCGGCTTCGTCCACGCCCAGCGTGCCGGCCGCGGCCTGGTGCAGCAGCGGCTTCCACAAATGGGTGCGATCGCGCTCGACCAGGGTCACGCGGGCGCGTCGGCGCCGGCCGGCGGTGTCGCCCAGCCGCGTCGCGAGTTCGAGTCCGCCGGCCCCGCCGCCGACGATCACGATGTGCGGCGCAGCCGGCGCGGAGCGGTCCATGATGCCTCCCGCCAGCGCTGTCCTTGACCTCATTGTCGGGGTCGATCGCGCGCGCGGGGCGTGAAGCCCTTCATACAGGCGCACAATTGGGGCCCGCACGCGCGCTGTACACAACTCCACACGATGTCCGAAGATTCCATTTCCACCCCCGGTTTCGCCGAGCTCGGCCTGGCCGCCGAGCTGCTCGAGGCGCTGCACGCGCTGGGCTACGAGACGCCGTCGCCGATCCAGGCGCAGGCGATTCCGCCCTTGCTCGCCGGAGCCGACCTGATCGGCCAGGCGCAGACCGGAACCGGCAAGACCGCGGCCTTTGCGCTGCCGATCGTGCAGGGCGTCGACGTCGAGCTGGCGCGGCCCCAGGCGCTGGTGCTGGTGCCCACGCGCGAGCTCGCGATCCAGGTCGCCGAGGCCTTCGCCAGCTACGCCGCGCGCCGCGCCGGTTTTCACGTGCTGCCGATTTACGGCGGGCAGAGCTATGTGCCGCAACTGGCCGCGCTGCGGCGTGGCGCCCACGTCGTGGTGGGCACGCCCGGGCGCGTGATCGACCACCTCGAGCGCGGCACCCTGCAGCTCGATGCGCTGCGCCAGCTGGTGCTCGACGAAGCCGACGAAATGCTGCGCATGGGTTTCATCGACGACGTCGAGGCGGTGCTGCAGCGCACCCCGCCGCAGCGCCAGATCGCGCTGTTCTCGGCGACCATGCCGCCGGCGATCCGCGCCATCGCCCAGCGTCACCTGCGCGAGCCGCGCGAGATCACGATCCAGGCGCGAACCACCACCGCGATGCAGGTGCAGCAGCGCTGCTGGATGGTCAGCGGCCTGCACAAGCTCGACGCGCTGACGCGCATCCTCGAGGTCGAGGATTTCGACGCGATGATCGTGTTCGCGCGCACCAAGCTGGGTACCGAGGAGCTGGCCGACAAGCTCGCCGCGCGCGGTTTCGCCACCGCGGCGCTCAACGGCGACGTGCAGCAGAACCAGCGCGAGCGCATCGTGCAGCGGCTCAAGGACGGCCAGATCGACATCCTCGTGGCCACCGACGTGGCCGCGCGCGGGCTCGACGTCGAGCGCATCAGCCACGTTGTCAACTATGACATTCCGGCCGACGTCGAATCCTATGTGCACCGCATCGGCCGCACCGGGCGCGCCGGGCGCAGCGGCCAGGCGATCCTGTTCGTGACGCCGCGCGAGCGCTACCTGCTGCAGGCGATCGAGCGCGCGACGCGGCAGAAAATCGCGCCGATGCAGCTGCCCAGCACCGAGGACGTCAACGATCGTCGCGTGGCGCGATTCCTGCAGCGCATCACCGAGGCGCGCGAGCTCGAAGGGCTGGAGCCGTTCCAGGCGCTGGTCGAGCGCTACGAGCGCGAACACGACGTGCCGGCGCTGGAAATCGCCGCGGCACTGGCGCGGCTGGTGCAGGGCGACACCCCCCTGCTGCTGCAGCCCGAGGCGCGCGCGCCGCGCGAGGAGCGGCAGGCGCGCCACGCGCCGGACGAGCGTCAGGATCGCCACGAGCGCCATGAACGTCCTGAACGCCACGAGCGCGGCGAGTGGGCCGGCGCCGGCGAGGCGCGGCCGCGTGCGCCGGCCAGCGGCGCGATGCTCCTGTACCGTGTCGAGGTCGGACGTGCGCACGGCGTCGAGGTGCGCAATCTGGTCGGTGCGATCGCCAACGAAGGCGGGCTGGAGAATCGCAGCATCGGCAACGTCGCGATCCGTCACGATCACAGCCTGGTCGAGTTGCCGGCCGACCTGCCGCCGTCGCTGCTGGCCAAGCTGGCCAGGGTGCACGTGCTCGGCCACAAGCTGCAGCTGCGTGCGGCGGACGCCGGCGACGGCGCGCCGCGTGCGTCGCGGCCGGCCAGCGAGCGCGCGCCCGGACGCGGCGCCGGCGCAGGCAAGGGCGGTTATGCCGGAAAGACCGGCTACG
The DNA here is from genome assembly GCA_021825505.1 of Pseudomonadota bacterium. Classification (GTDB taxonomy): domain Bacteria; phylum Pseudomonadota; class Gammaproteobacteria; order Burkholderiales; family Burkholderiaceae_C; genus Thiomonas_A. Next base: position 11,583 of record JAKAHP010000019.1, on the reverse strand, counting down.
CGGGCAAGGGCGGCTACGCAGGCAAGGGCGAGTACGCAGGCAAGGGCGGCTACGCGGGCAAGGGCGGCTACGCCGGCAAGACCGGCCACGCGGGCAAGGACGAGCGTGGCGCCGCCAACGAGCGCGGCGAACGCAGCAAGCGGACCCTGCCGCCGCGCAAGCCGCGCTGAGCGATGCTCGACCGGCTCTGGTTCGGCTTCTTCCTGGTTGCCGGACTGGCGGCGCTGCATCGTTGGATCGGTGGTGATCCGGCGGTGTTCGGTGCGATCGTCGCCAGCCTGTTCGCAATGGCGCGCGAGGCGGTGCAGTTGATGCTGCTGCTGTTCGGCACGCTGACGCTGTGGCTGGGGCTGTTGCGCATCGCCGAGCGGGCCGGCCTGGTCGAGCGCCTGGCGCGGCGTCTGGCGCCGCTGTTCCGGGTGCTGATGCCCGGCGTGCCCGACGGCCATCCGTCGCTGGGATTGGTCACGCTGAACTTCGCCGCGAATGTGCTCGGGCTGGACAATGCGGCGACGCCGATCGGCTTGCGCGCGATGCGCGAGCTGCAGACGCTGAACCCCAGCGCCGAGGTCGCCAGCGACGCGCAGATCCTGTTCATGGTGCTCAACGCGTCGTCGCTGACCTTGCTGCCGGTGTCGATCTTCATGTACCGCGCGCAGCAGGGCGCGGCCGACCCGACCCTGGTGTTCCTGCCGATCCTGCTGGCGACGACCGCGTCGACCGCGGTCGGCCTGTTCGCGGTGGCGTGGATGCAGCGGCTGCCGTTGTGGCGCGCCGCGCGCTGGCTGCTGCCGGCCGCGGTGCTGCTCGCCGCGCTGCTCGCCGCACTCGGGTCGCTGTCGGCCGCGGCGCTGGCGGCGACTTCGTCGCTGGCCGGCAACCTGCTGCTGTTCGGCGTCGTGCTCGCGTTTCTGGGCGCCGGCGCGTGGCGCCGCGTGCCCTTGTTCGACGCCTTCATCGACGGCGCGCGCGACGGTTTCGCGGTGGCGCGCGACCTGCTGCCGTATCTGGTCGCGATGCTGTGCGCGGTCGGCGTGCTGCGCGCCAGCGGTGCGCTCGACGACGTGCTCGGCGCGATCCGCTGGCTGGTGCACGGGGTCGGCCTCGACACGCGCTTCGTCGACGCGCTGCCGGTGGCGCTGGTCAAACCGCTGTCGGGCAGCGCGGCGCGCGCGCTGCTGATCGAGACGATGCAGCACAGCGGTGTCGACAGCTTCCCGGCGCTGCTCGCGGCGACGATGCAGGGCAGCACCGAAACCACCTTCTACGTGGTCGCGGTGTATTTCGGCGCGGTCGGCATCCGCCGCGTGCGCCACGCGGTGGGCTGCGCGCTGCTCGCCGATCTCGCCGGCGTGCTCGCGTCGATCGCCGTCTGCTACTGGTTCTTCGGCACGCGCTGAAGCCCGCGCTGGCGCGTCAATGGCGGAAGCCGCCGTGCGCGTCGATGCTGGTGAGGTCGACGAAATGCGAGCCGGCATGGTCGTCGGGCGCGAAATGCACCACGTAGCCGCCGAGGTCGTCGTTGCCGAGGTGATCGAGTGCGGCGATCAGCGCCGCGCGCGTCGGCTGGCGGCCGCTGCGGCGCAGTGCCTGCACCAGCACGCGGGCGTCGATGTAGCCCTCGAAGCTGGTGAAGTCCAGCGTATCGTCGCCCGCCGCATGCATGCTCTGCGCGTACTCGCGCTGGATCGCGCGGGTGCCGGCGTAGGGGAAAGGCACGACTTCGCTGATCATCACGCCGTCGCCGGCTGCGCCCAGCGCGCGCGCCAGCGGCTGCGCGCCGACGAAGCTGACGTTGGCGAACTGCCCGCCGTAGCCGCGCGCGCGCGCGGCGTCGATGAATGCTGCCGACTCGGCGTAGGTGGCGATCTGCACGATCAGGTCGGGGTGCGCGGGAAGCAGCGCGTGCAGCGCCGCGTCGACCGCGCTGCTGTTGCGCCGCACCGCGCCGATGGCCACCGGGGTCAGGCCGTGCGCGGCCAGCGCCAGGCGCACGCCGGACAGCCCGGCAGCGCCGAAGGCGTCGTCCTGGTAGAACACCGCGACGCGCTTGAGGCCGAGGAACAGGAAGCTGTCGACGATGCGCCGCGTCTCGTCGTCGTAGCTCGCGCGCAGATTGAACACATAGGGATCGACCGGGTGACGCAGCGCGCCGGCGCCGGTGAACGGGCCGATCAGCGGAATCTGGGCGGCGTCGATCAGCGGCTTGGCCGCCAGCGTGGTCGGCGTGCCCACGAAGCCGAGCAGGGCGAACGCGGCGTCGGGTCCGATCAGCTGGCGTGTGTTGGCCACGGTGCGGGTCGGCTCGTAGCCGTCGTCGAGCGTGATCAGCTGGAGCTGGCGACCGTCGATGCCGCCGCCGGCGTTGACCGCGGCGAAGCAGGCCATGATGCCGGCGCGCAGGCGGCGCCCGAGCTCGGCGGCCGGGCCGCTCAGCGGCGCCGATTGGCCGATCACGATGCGCGCGGCGCTGACGCCGGGGTCGGCGTGCGCGCTCGCGGCGGAGGCAGCGGCCAGGGCCGCGAGCAGCGCGGCGCGCGCGAACAGGTGCGGGATGCGGCGCGCCATCAGACGATCGCCAGATGTTCGGTCCCGCTGCCCGGATCGCCCTGCTCGCGCTTGCTCTCGAGCTTGATGCGCAGGCGCAGGTCGTTGACCGAGTCGGCGTTGCGCAGCACGTCCTCGTAGGAGACGGTGCCGGCTTCGTACAGATCGAACAAGGCCTGGTCGAAGGTCTGCATGCCGAGCTCGCGCGAGCGTTTCATCACGTCCTTGATCTCGCCGACCTCGCCCTTGAAGATGTGATCGGCCACGAGCGGCGAATTGATCATCACCTCGACTGCGGCGATCCGCCCCGGCTCGTGCTGGCGCGGCAGCAGGCGCTGCGAGACCATCGCGCGCAGGTTCAGCGACAGGTCCATCAGCAACTGCGTGCGCCGTTCCTCGGGGAAGAAGTTGACGATGCGGTCCAGCGCCTGGTTGGCGCTGTTGGCGTGCAGCGTGGCCAGCACCAGGTGGCCGGTCTCGGCGAACGCGACGGCGTGGTCCATCGCGTCGCGGTCGCGGATCTCGCCCATCAGGATCACGTCGGGCGCCTGGCGCATGCTGTTCTTCAGCGCCACTTCCCAGCTCTCGGTGTCGAGGCCGATCTCGCGCTGGGTGACGATGCAGTTCTTGTGCGCGTGGACGAACTCGATCGGATCCTCGATGGTCACGATGTGGCCCTGGGAATGCTCGTTGCGCCAGTCGAGCATCGCCGCCATCGACGTGCTCTTGCCGCTGCCGGTGGCGCCGACCAGGATGATCAGCCCGCGCTTGGACATCGCCAGTTCCTCGAGCACCCTGGGCAGGCCCAGGCCGGCCACGGTCGGCAGCTGCTGCGGGATCAGGCGCAGCACCAGGCCGACGTTGCCCTGCTGCACGAAGGCGTTGCAGCGGAAGCGTCCGATGCCGGCCGGCGCGACCGCGAAATTGCACTCCTTGCTGCGCTCGAATTCAGCGGTCTGGCGGTCGTTCATCAACGCGCGCGCCAGCGCCAGCGTGTGTTGTCCGCTGAGCGGCTGCGCGGCGACCTTGCTGAGCTGGCCGTCGAGCTTGATCGCCGGCGGGAAGTCGGCGGTGAGAAACAGGTCCGAGCCGCCGCGCGACACCATCAGGCGCAGCAGGTCGTGGACGAATTTGGATGCCTGGTCGCGTTCCATCTGCGCGGTCTCCGTGGCGGGTCAGGTGCCGTGCAGGGCCGGCGAGCCGAGCTTGCGCAGGCGCAGCGACAGGCGTCGCGCCAGCGAGCCGACGAGGCGTGCGGCCGATGCCGGATGCGACTGGCTCATCGCGTCCAGCCCGGCGGCCTCGAGCACCGCGATCTCGCACGAGGCCACCGAGGTGCAGTACGACCAGCGCGGGCCGGAGTCGAGCAGCGACATCTCGCCGAGCACGCTGCCGGCGCGCGACTCGGTCAGTCGCAGGCGCTCGCCCCAGGGTTGCTGGCGGTCGACCGCGATCGTGCCGTGCAGCACGACGAGCATGAAGCTGCCGTATTCGTCCTGGCAGATCAGGTCGCGGTCGGCGTCGACCGCGTAGAAGTCGAAATACTGGGCGCAGGCCTCGAGGTCCTCGGGCGACAGACCGGCCATGTAGCGGTCGCGCGCCCACAGCTCCTTCAGGCGTCGTGCCGGGGCCGGGCGCGCGAGCTTGCGCGCGCCGATCGAGCGCGCGCGGTCGACCCAGTGCAGCGTGGGCAGCGCCGGCTCGTCGGCGTCGTGGAAGCCGGTGGTGAAGAACTGCGATTCGGGTGCCTCGTCGCGGCGCGTCGCCTTGCCGAAGCCGAGCTTGTGGAGGACGGATTTCATGGTCTGCGTCGCCAAGGGCTTGAGGTTCAGGCGCCGGGGAAGTTCTCCGGCTGCTTGGCGCGCGAACGCGCCTCGGCCGCCGAGATCACGTTGCGTCGCACCAGGTCGGCCAGGTTCTGGTCCAGCGTCTGCATGCCGTGGGCCTGGCTGGTCTGGATCATCGAATACATCTGCGCGACCTTGTTCTCGCGGATCAGGTTGCGGATCGCCGGGGTGCCGATCATGATCTCGTGGGCTGCGACGCGGCCGCTGGCGTCCTTGAGCTTGCACAGCGTCTGCGCGATCACCGCGACCAGGGCCTCGGACAGCATGGCGCGCACCATGTCCTTCTCGGCGGCCGGGAACACGTCGATGATGCGGTCGATGGTTTTCGGCGCCGACGAGGTGTGCAGGGTGCCGAACACCAGGTGGCCGGTCTCGGACGCGGTCAGCGCCAGCCGGATGGTCTCGAGGTCGCGCATCTCGCCGATCAGGATCGCGTCGGGATCCTCGCGCAGCGCCGAGCGCAGCGCATTGGAGAAGCTCAGCGTGTGCGGGCCGACCTCGCGCTGGTTGATCAGGCATTTCTTCGAGGTGTGCACGAACTCGATCGGATCCTCGATGGTCAGGATGTGGCCGTACTCGTTGTCGTTGAGGTGGTCGACCATCGCCGCCAGCGTGGTCGACTTGCCCGAGCCGGTCGGGCCGGTGACCAGCACCAGCCCGCGCGGCTTCAGCGCGAGGTCGCCGAAGATGCGCGGCGCGTTCAGATCCTCCAGCGTCAGGATCTTGCTCGGAATCGTGCGGAACACCGCGCCGGCGCCGCGGTTCTGGTTGAAGGCGTTGACGCGAAAGCGCGCCAGCCCGGGTATCTCGAACGAGAAGTCGACTTCGAAGTACTCCTCGTAGTGCTTGCGCTGCATGTCGTTCATGATGTCGTAGACCATGGCGTGGACCGCCTTGTGGTCCAACGGTTCGACATTGATGCGACGTACATCGCCGTGCACCCGGATCATCGGCGGCAGGCCCGACGACAGGTGCAAATCCGAGGCGTTGTTCTTGACGCTGAATGCGAGCAACTGCGTGATGTCCACTACCTTCCCCCTGTAGCCGGTCGCATGGGTCGCCGACAGCGTACCAGTGTATCGGCAGCCGTTACCATGGGTATCGACGCGCACCGCATGTGGCGTGCGCGAGACGTTCGCGGGCCTGCAGCGCCCGCTGCTGCGATGACCGAGACCGAACCCTGCCAGCGCCTGCGCGAGGTGCGCGCGCGCATCGCCGCGGCCGCCGCCGCGGCCGGCCGCGACTCCGCCGGCGTGCGCCTGCTCGCGGTGTCCAAGACCTTCGCGCCGGCGGCGCTGGCCGCGCTGGCCGCCTGCGGCCAGCGCGATTTCGGCGAGAACTATCTGCAGGAGGCCTTGCCGAAGATCGCCGCGCTGCGCGCGGACCATCCCGAGCTGTGCTGGCATTTCATCGGCCCGCTGCAAAGCAACAAGACGCGCGACGTGGCCGCGCATTTCGACTGGGTGCACAGCGTCGACCGGTTGTCGCTGGCGCAGCGGCTGTCGCGCCAGCGCGAGGGGCGGGCGCCGCTGCAGGTCTGCGTGCAGGTCAATGTGAGCGGCGAGGCGAGCAAGAGCGGGGTGGAGCCGGCGCAGCTGCCCGAGCTGGCGCGGGCGGTCGCGCAACTGCCCAATCTGCGCTTGCGCGGCTTGATGGCGATCCCGGCGCCGGCGCCCACGCTGGCCGCGCAGCGCGCGCCGCTGGCGCGGCTGCGCGAGCTGCTCGAGGAGCTGCGCCGTGCCGGGCTGGATCTGGACACGCTGTCGATGGGCATGAGCGCCGATCTCGAGGCCGCGGTGCTCGAGGGCGCGACGCTGGTGCGCGTGGGCAGCGCGCTGTTCGGCGCGCGCCCGAAGCCGGTTTGAGCGCGCGCTAGCAACGCTGGCGCAGCGCGCGCAGGTCGAGCGTGGTGGGCGGTGCGCACGGGCGCGCGGCGCCCGCCGCATAGGCCTCGATCATGCGTTGCCAGGTCGCCGCGTGCTGCGGCAGCGTCGCGCAGTACAGCAGTCGCGGGCCGCGCTGCAGCGCCAGCACCGGGAAATCGTCGGGCTCGTAATCGCCGAGGCGCTCGGCGTCGTCCTCGACGTCGACCCAGATGAAGTGCAGATGGGGGAAGCGGCGCGCCAGCGCGTCGAACTCGGCGCGCCAGTCGCGGCAGATGCCGCACCACTGCGCGCACAGGCAGGCGACGAGCAGCGTGTCGTCGTCCATCGCCTGCGCTCGCGAGCGGGCCGTCGCCGGATCAGCGCAGCGGCTTGAAGCGCAGCCGGTGCGGGCGTGCGCCTTCGTCGCCGAGGCGCTTCTTCTTGTCGGCTTCGTACTCCTGGTAGTTGCCGGTGAAGAAGTTCCAATGGGAATCGCCTTCGGCCGCCAGGATGTGCGTGGCGATGCGGTCGAGGAACCAGCGATCGTGGCTGGTGACCATGATGCAGCCGGCGAACTCGAGCAGGGCGTCCTCCAGCGCGCGCAGCGTCTCGACGTCGAGGTCGTTGCTCGGTTCGTCGAGCAGCAGCACGTTGCCGCCGGCGATCAGGGTCTTGGCCAGGTGCAGCCGGCCGCGCTCACCGCCCGAGAGCTGGCCGACGACCTTCTGCTGGTCGCCGCCCTTGAAGTTGAAACGCCCGCAATAGGCGCGCGACGCGACCTGGAACTTGCCGACGGTGAGCATGTCCTGCCCGCCCGACAGCGCTTCCCAGACCGTCTTGTCGTCCGGCAGCGCACCGCGGCTCTGGTCTTCGTACACCAGCTTGACGGTCGGCCCGCGCACGATCTCGCCGGCGTCGGGCGTGTCCTGGCCGGCGATCATGCGGAACAGCGTCGACTTGCCGGCGCCGTTGGGGCCGATCACGCCGACGATCGCGCCGGGCGGAATCTTGAGACTGAGGTCGTCGATCAGCAGCCGCTCGCCGTGCGCCTTGCGCACGCCGCGGAATTCGATCACTTCCTGGCCGAGGCGGTCGGCCACCGGAATGAAGATTTCGTTGGTCTCGTTGCGCTTCTGGTATTCGACTTCGGCCAGTTCCTCGAAGCGCGCCATGCGCGCCTTGCTCTTGGCCTGGCGCCCCTTCGGGTTCTGCCGCACCCACTCGAGCTCCTGCTTCATCGTCTTCAGGTGGGCGGCCTCGCTGCGCGCTTCCTGCTCGAGGCGCGCTTCCTTCTGCTCCAGCCACGACGAGTAATTGCCCTTGAACGGCAGGCCGTGGCCGCGGTCGAGCTCCAGGATCCACTCGGCGGCGTTGTCAAGGAAGTAGCGGTCGTGCGTCACCGCGACGACGGTGCCGGGGAAACGGTGCAGGAACTGTTCGAGCCAATCGACGCTCTCGGCGTCGAGGTGGTTGGTCGGTTCGTCGAGCAGCAGCATGTCGGGCTTGGACAGCAGCAGCCGGCACAGCGCGACGCGGCGCTTCTCGCCGCCCGACAGCGGGCCGATCTTCGCGTCCCACGCCGGCAGGCGCAGCGCGTCGGCGGCGATCTCGAGCTGCAGGTCGGTGTTCTCGCCTTCGCCGGTGGAGATGATCGCCTCGAGCTGGGCCTGCTCTTCGGCGAGCTTGTCGAAGTCGGCGTCGGGGTCGGCGTATTCGGCATAGACCTCTTCGAGGCGCTTCTTCGCCGCGAGCACGCCGCCGATGCCCTGTTCGACCGCTTCGCGCACCGTCAGCGCGTCATCGAGCTGGGGCTCCTGCGGCAGATAGCCGACGCGGATGCCTGGCATCGGCGTGGCTTCGCCTTCGAAATCGGGGTCGACGCCGGCCATGATCTTGAGCAGCGTCGACTTGCCCGAGCCGTTCAGCCCGAGCACGCCGATCTTGGCGCCGGGGAAGAACGACAGCGAGATGTCTTTCAGAATCTGACGCTTCGGCGGAACGATCTTGCCGACGCGGTTCATCGTGAATACGTATTGGGCCATCAGGGGCGCGGGTCTCGGTAAGGGGGCAGGCGGGGTCAGGCGGAGGTGTCGAACGCCGGCAGCAGCGTCTCGAGCGGATTGCCGGCGAGTTCGTCGCGCAGCAGCGCGAACATGCGCATGTCGTGGAATTCACCCTTCCACCAGGCGAACTGGCGCAGCACCGCTTCCTCGGTGAAGCCCAGCGCGAGCAGCAGCCGCGCCGAGGCCGGGTTGTCGACCGCGCTCAGCGCGTTGACGCGGTTGAGCTTGAGCTCGGCGAAACCGTAGGCCAGCACCGCGCGCGCAGCCTCGCGCATGATGCCGCGGCCCCAGGCCTGCGGTGAGAGGTCGTAGCCCAGCGACACCATGCGGCTGGCACGCTCCCAGTGGAACAACCCGCAGGTGCCGAGCAAGGTGCTGCCGTCGGCCTCGAACACCGCGAAGCGGTCGTGGTGCTGCAGGAAGAACTCGAGCATGCGCTGCGCCTGCTCGAGGCTGTCCATGGTGTCGAGGTCGTAGTGCTGCGTGACCGCCGGGTGGCGGTAGATCTCGAACAGCGCCGGGGCGTCGCCGTCGCGCAGCGGGCGCAGCAGCAGCCGGCGCGTGCGCAGTTCGCGGCTCGCGGGGTCGAAAGTCAGGTCTGCCATGACCCCGCATGTTAGCGGGGCGAAAAAAAGGGCGGCGGGAAAACCCGCCGCCAAGGCTTGCCGCTCGCTAGGAAAGGAAGGGGTGGATACGTCAGCCGATCTCGACCGGGACGAAGATGCGGTTGCCGCCGCGTTCGATCAGCAGCGCAATGGTCTTGCCGGCGCCCTTGAGGATCGCGCGCACCTGGCCGATGCTGGTGACCGGCTTGCCGTCGACGGCGAGCAGGATGTCGCCGTTCTGCACGCCGGCCGCTTCGGCCGGGCCCGTGACGTTCTCGATCATCAGCCCGGCGCTCACGCCGGCCTGCTGCGCTTCTGCCGGCTTGAGCGGGCGCACCTGCAGGCCCAGCCCCTGCGCCGCACCGCCGGCACCGCCTTCGCCGTACAGCACGTCGCGCGTGAAGCTGCCGAGCTTGGCATTGAGGTTGACTTCGTGGCGATTGCTCCAGACGCCGAGCTTGACCGCCGAGCCGGGTTGCATCATGCCGATGACCATCGGCAGGTCGGTCGAGTCGCCGATCGGCTGGCCGTTGACGCTGAGGATGATGTCGCCGGGCTTGACGCCGGCCTTGGCCGCCGGGCTGTTGTCGTCGACGCTGGCCACCAGCGCGCCGCGCGGGCTGCTCAGGCCGAACGACTGCGCGAGTTGCTGCGACACCGTCTGCACCGTGATACCGAGCTTGCCGTGTTCGACGTGGCCGTGCGCGATGATCTGGCGCGCGATCGTTTCAGCCACGTTGATCGGGATCGCGAACGACAGCCCCTCGAACGCTCCGGTCTGGGTGAAGATCTGCGAGTTGATGCCGACGACTTCGCCCTTCGTGTTGAACAGCGGGCCGCCCGAGTTGCCCGGATTGACGGCGACGTCGGTCTGGATGAAAGGCACCATGCTGTCGTCGGGCAGCGAGCGGCTCTTGGCGCTGACGATGCCCGCGGTCACGGTGTTGTAGAAGCCGTAGGGCGAGCCGATCGCCAGCACCCAGTCACCGGGCTGCAGATTGCTGGGGTTGCCCACGCGCACCGTCGGCAGGTTGGTGGCCGGGATCTTCAACACGGCGATGTCGGTCTTCGCGTCGGTGCCGAGCACCGTGGCTTTGAAGCTGCGGTGGTCGGTCAGCGTCACGGTGACCGATTTGGCGTCCTTGACCACATGCGCGTTGGTCAGGATCAACCCGTCGGAGCCGATGATGAATCCCGAGCCGAGACCGCGCGTCGGCACTTCGCGCTGCGGCTGTGCCTGGAACGGCTGGAAGAACTGGAAGAACGGCGAATTGCGCAGTTGCGGCGGGATCTGCGACAGGTCCGGGCCGGCTGCGGCAGTGGCCTCGCCGCGCACATTGACGTGCACCACGGTGGGGCCGAATTCGCGTACGATCGGCGCGAAGTTGGGCCCGCCGACCGCAACCGGCTGGCCCGCCGGCGGCTTGTCGAACAGTGCCGGCGCAGTGGCCGGAGCGCGGGCCGGGGTGGCGGCCAGGGCCGGGCCGGCGAGCAGGCTGCCGGAGCCGATCGCAGCGGCCAGCAGCGGCGTCAGAAAAGGTTTGGATCGCATGTCGAATCTCCGCTTGAAGCTGTCGATGGTGGCCCATCGCTTGAGTGAAATGATCGCCGCGGCCGCTTAGTCCTGACTTAAGCACACGACGCAAGATGTTCCGCAGACCATTCTCGATCATCGCATACGCCGGCTTCGGTGCCGCGCTCGGCGCCTTGCTGTGGCTCGTCGCGATGCCGCCTGCCGGCGCCGCCGCGCTGCTGCGGCTGCAGGCCAGCGCCAGCGATGCTGTGGCGCCCGACGTCGCGGTGGCGACGCTGGCCGCGGTGCGCCAGGGGCGCGACGTCGGTGCGCTGAACGACGCGGTCGGCGCGCTGCTCGACGCCGCGCTGCGCCGTGCACGCGCCACGCCCGGCGTGAGCGCCGGCACCGGCGACTACAGCACCGAGCCGCACACGACGAGCGCCGACGGCCACGTGGTCGACGACGGCTGGACCGTGCGCGCGACGTTGACTTTGCGCAGCGCCGATTTCGCCGCGCTGGGCCGGCTCAGCGCCGAGCTGGCGCAGACCCTGCACGTGGTGTCGATCGGCAGCGACTACTCGGCGGCGCTGCGCCAGCGCGAGCGCGATGCGCTTCAGCGGCGCGCCATCGCCGCGTTCCGGGCGCGCGCGCAAGCGGCAGCGCAGGGCTTTGGCTACCGGCGCTGGGTGGTGCACGAGGTCGAGGTCGGCACGCTGCAAGGCGCCGACAGCCCGCCGCTGCGCATGCAGATGCTGGCGGCGGCGGCGGCACCGCTGCCGGTGGCGCCGGCCGCGCGGCGGCTGACGCTGACCGTGGCGGGCAGCATCGAGCTGCGGCACTGAGCGCCGGCGCGCGCGCAGCACCGCGGCAGCCGGGCGTGTGCGCGGCGTTGCGCGGCGCGGCGCACGGTGTGCGGCGGGCGTGCGAAACGCGGACAATGTCCATGTCTACAACATGGCATTGATGCGCATGAGCCGATCCCGCCTGCTGCCCCTCGCCGCGCTTGCCGCGCTGCTCGTCGTCGGTGTCGCCGCGGCCGGTTTCGCGGCACGCGGGCCGCAAGTGCCGGGCTACCGGATCGAGCCGCATGCGTTGCAGCAGGACGTGGTCGCCACCGGCACCATCATCACGAGATCGGAA
>JAKAHP010000269.1 GCA_021825505.1 Pseudomonadota bacterium | reverse complement strand
CGTGCGCGGCGATCGGCGCGCGCGTGGTCGGCGCGATGTCGAAGCCGAGCTTGGCGGCGAAGCGCGCCACGCGCAGCAGCCGCACCGGGTCCTCGCGGTAGCGCTGCGCCGGGTCGCCGATCATGCGCAGCGTGCGCGCCTTCAGGTCGCGCAGGCCGTGGTGGTAGTCGACCACGATGTCGCGCGTCGGGTCGTAGTACAGCGCGTTGACGGTGAAGTCGCGGCGCGCCGCGTCCTCGTCCTGCGCGCCCCAGACGTTGTCGCGCAGCACGCGCCCGCTGGCGTCGACCGCGTGCAGCTTGCCGGCCAGCTCGCGCGTGTTGCGCTCGTCGCCGTCGACCGCGGCGGCGCGCTGCGCGTCGGGCGTGGCGCGGAAGGTCGACACCTCGATGACCTCGCGACCGAACAGTACGTGCACGATGCGAAAGCGCCGGCCGATCAGCAGCGCGCGCCGGAACAGCGGCTTGACCTGCTCGGGCGTGGCGTTGGTGGCGACGTCGAAGTCCTTGGGCTTGAGACCGAGCAACAGGTCGCGTACCGCGCCGCCGACGATGTAGGCCTCGAAGCCGGCCTGTTGCAGGGTGCGCACGACGGTCAGCGCCGAGTTCGGCAGCCGCGTGGCGTCGATCTGGTGCTGGGCGTGCGCGATCTCGACGCGCTTGCCCAGCGCGTTCTGCTTGCCGAGCAAGCGGGTGATGAGTTTGCGGATCATGGGAACAGATGCAGGACGGTCCAGCCACGCTGTTGCGCGAGCTCGGCCAGTTTCGGGTCGGGATTGACCGCGACCGGGTGGCTGACGTGCTCGAGCAGCGGCTGATCGTTGATCGAATCGGAATAGAACCAGGTCTGCGCGAAGCGGTCCCAGTCCAGGTGTTGCGCGCGCAGCCACTCGGCGGTGCGCGCGATCTTGCCTTCGCGGAACGACGGCACGCCGACCCAGCCGCCAGTGCACAGCCCGGCCGCGTCGCGCTCGACGCGCACCGCGATCAGGTCGGCGACGCCGAACGCCGCGGCGATCGGCGCGGTGACGAAGTCGTTGGTCGCGGTGACGATCGCGCACAGGTCGCCGGCGCGCTGATGCGCGCGCACCAGCTCGAGCGCCTCGGCGCGGATCTGCGGGAGCACGATGTCGCGCATGAAGGCCGCGTGCGCGCGCGCCAGCTCGTCCGGGGTGCGCCCGGCCAGCGGCGCCAGCGTGAAGCGCAGATAGGCGTCGAGATCGAGCGTGCCGGCGCGGTAGTCGGCGTAGAAGCGGTCGTTGGTGGCGCGGTGGCGCTCGCCGTCGACCCAACCCAGGCGGACACAGTATTCGGCCCAGGCGTGATCCGAATCGAACGGGATCAGGGTGTTGTCGAGGTCGAACAGCGCAAGCTTCGGTGGGGTCATCGTGCGGGTGGGGGGCGGTCGCCGCCGGCCAGCATCTCCTTGAGCAGCGGGATGCTGGCGGCGCGCGAAAGGCGCAGCGCGTAGGCGTCGAGCTGGTCGACCAGCTCGACCAGCGAACGCATGTCACGCGCGTGATGGGTCAGAATATAACGGCTGAGCTCGTCGCGCAGCTCGAGGCCGCGGCCGGCGCCGATGCGCTGCAGCACGCGCGCCTTGGCCGCATCGTCGAGCGGTTGCAGCGCCAGCGCCAGTCCCCAGGCCAGGCGCGTGCGCAGGTCGTCGCGCAGCGGCAGCTGCGCCGGCGCGCGGTCGCCTGCGGCGAGAAAGCCGGCGCCGCGCTGGCGCAGCACGTTGAACAGGCCGAACAGCAGTTCCTGCTGCCACGGTGCGCAGTCTTGCACGTCGTCGATCGCCAGCAGCGCCAGCCCCGGCGCGTCGAGCGCCGGCCAATGCGACGGCGGCGCATCGGGGCGCAGGTAGAGGGCGCCCGCACCGCGCTGCTGCAGCGCCGCGCACGCCGCGCGCAGCAGATGGCTGCGGCCGCTGCCGGGCGGGCCCCACAGGTACAGCGCGCCGCCCTCGGCGAGCAGCTGCTGCAGCGCCTGCAACGCGATGCCGTTGGCGCCGGGCTCGAAGCCGTCGAGCCGCGGCGAGTCGTCCCACTGCAGGTCGAGCAGCAGCTGCGAACCGGGAGCGCCGCTCATGAGCCGAGGAACAGCGCGCTGCGCCGGTACCAGGCCAGCGCATGGCGCGCCAGCACCAGCAGCAGCGCGCCGGCCGGCAGCGCGAGCAGCACGCCGATGAAGCCGAACAGGCTGCCGAACGCCAGCAGCAGGAAAATCACCAGCAGGGGGTGCAGGCCGATGTGATGGCCGAGCAGCTTCGGGGTCAGCCACGAACTCTCGACCACCTGGCCGACGCCGTACACCAGCGCCACCGCGCCGAGCGCATACAGGCTCTGGAACTGCAGCGCACCGGCCAGCAGCGCCAGCAGCAGGCCGACGCCGAAGCCGACGAAGGGCACGCACACCGCCAGCCCGGTGAACACGCCGATCGGCAGCGCCAGCTGGAAGCCGGCCAGCGCCAGCGCGGCGCTGTAATACGCGGCAAGCACCAGCATCACCAGCAGCTGGCCGCGCAGGTAACGCGCCAGCAAGGCGTCGCATTCGAGCAGCAGATCGCGCAGCGCGTCGCGTCGCGCCAGCGGCACCAGCGCGAAGCTGCGCTGCATCAGCGGCTCCCAGTCGAGCAGCAGGTAGAAGGTCACCACCGGGATCAGCAGCAGGTTGGCGGTCCAGTTCAGCAACACGCCGCCGCCGCTGCGCGCCGAGCTCAGCAGCTGCACAGCCCAGCGCTGCGGATCGCCGGCGAGCATGCGCGCCAGCGCCTGACGCAGCGCGTCGAGGTCGAAGCCGCCGTGCCAGCCCAGTTGCCCGGCGTGGGCGCCGAGCCACTCGCCGATGCTCCCCAGCAGCACCGGAACCTGCTGCTGCAGCTGCGGCAGCGTGCGCTGCAGCACCGCGACGATCAGACTGCCCACCGCGAGCAGCGCGCCGCACAGCAGCGCCAGGGCCAGCGCCGCGCCCACGGCGCGCGGCACGCGCAGCCGGTGCAGACGGTCGACCGCCGGGTGCAGCGCATAGCCCAGCGTCAGGGCCACCAGGAAGGGCATCAGCACCGGCGCCAGCAACAGCAGCAGGCCGAGCGCGGCGGCGCCGACGGCGGCCCAGCTCAGGCGAATCTTGTTGGCGGTCGACAGCGGCACGGGGCGGGGTATGGGGCGGCAGCGCCGCCGCTTCTACAATCGGGCCTATTTTACGTTGCGCGCGCCGCGGCGCGCCGCGCACCCCAGCCGAGCGCAAGCCATGACCCAGACCAGCCTGACCTACCGTGACGCGGGCGTCGACATCGACGCCGGCGACGCCCTCGTCGAAGCCATCAAGCCGCTCGCCCGGCGCACCCTGCGCGACGGCGTGCTCGCCGGCATCGGCGGCTTCGGCGCGCTGTTCGAAGTGCCCAAGCGCTACCGCGAGCCGGTGCTGGTGTCGGGCACCGACGGTGTCGGCACCAAGCTGCGGCTGGCGTTCGACTGGCAGCGCCACGACACGGTCGGCATCGACCTGGTCGCGATGAGCGTCAACGACGTGCTGGTGCAGGGCGCCGAGCCGCTGTTCTTTCTCGATTACTTCGCCTGCGGCAAGCTCGACGTCGGCGTCGCCGCGCAGGTCGTCGGCGGCATCGCGCGCGGTTGCGAGCTCGCCGGCTGCGCGCTGATCGGCGGCGAGACGGCCGAGATGCCGGGCATGTACCCGGCCGGCGAATACGACCTGGCCGGCTTCTGCGTCGGCGCTGCCGAGAAAAGCCGGCTGATCGACGGCAGCGCGGTGCAAGCCGGCGACGTCGTGCTCGGGCTGGCGTCCAGCGGCGTGCACTCGAACGGCTACTCGCTGGTGCGCAAGGTGCTCGAGCGCGCCGCGTCGCGGCTGCCGGCCACGCTCGACGGCATGCCGCTGCGCGACGCCGTGATGGCCCCCACGCGCATCTACTGCAAGCCGGTGCTGGCGCTGCTGCAGCACACCGACGTCAAGGCGATGGCGCACATCACCGGGGGCGGGCTGGTCGAGAACATTCCGCGCGTGCTGCCCGACGGCCTGCAGTGCGTGCTGCGCCGCGGCAGCTGGCGCCGCCCCGAAGTGTTCGACTGGCTGCAGCGCGAAGGCGACGTGCCCGAAGCCGAGATGCTGCGCACCTTCAACTGCGGCATCGGCTACGTGCTGGTCGTCGCGCCCGCGGTGGCCGACGCCGCAGCCGCGGCGCTGCTGGCCGCCGGCGAGCGCTGCGTGCGCATCGGCAGCATCGAGCCGCGCGCGGTCGACGCGCCGGCGGTGGTCGTGGTGTGA